>CAZRUT010000167.1:0-3366 GCA_964603215.1 uncultured Nitratifractor sp. | reverse complement strand
GGTGGGCCACCAATGAAAAGGTGGGCTTCGAAGTCGCCTATGCCGGGGCAATTGCCGGCAAGCGGACGTGCGCCACGATGAAACAGGTGGGCCTCAACGTTGCCAGCGATGCACTGATGTCGGCCAGCTACATCGGCAATCTGGGCGGGATGCTGCTGATCGCGGCAGACGATCCGGGTTTTCACTCGTCCCAAACCGAACAGGACAGCCGGGTGTTTGCCAAATTTGCCCGAATTCCGGTGCTCGATCCGGCCACCCCGCAAGACGCCTACAATTTGACGAAATACGGTGTTGCACTTTCGGAGCAGTTTCAGGTCCCGGTGATGCTCCGCCCGGTGATGCGGGTCGATCACGCCCGTGAAATCATTGAAATGGATTCTGAAACCCATTTCACCCCCAATGACGGGAAATTTGTCCGCGACATTGGCCGTTGGGCCTGTGTGCCGCGGGCAGGGCGCCTCCAGCAGGGGCATGATGTCCTCGATCGCGTCGCAACGCTGCAGGCGTACAATTGGGAACAGCACCTCCAGCCGCAGTTTGCGCCGCTTCGGGGAGGCACACTCCTCATTTTGGCCAGCGGTACGGGATATGCCTTTGTCCGCGAAGCGCTGACAGATCTCGGGCTCGAAGCCGATGTGGTGCAGGTTGTCATGCCGTATCCTCTGCCCCGTGAAGCAATCGTCCCGTATTTTGATCGTTATGAAAAAGTGTTGGTGATCGAAGAACCGTATCCCCTCATCGAGGAGGATTTGGCCCATCCCAAACTCTACGGCAAAAAGACCGGCACCCTGCACCGGATCGACGAAATGAAAAAAGAACACATTCTGGTCGCTTTCCAGCGGCTGGGCTTCTACGACGGACCCAATATTTATGAAGCCCCCAGGCTGGATTTGGGCTTTGAAGTGCCCGCCCGTCCGCCGGCACTCTGTCCGGGATGCCCCCATCGTGATATCTATTATGCGATCATGAAGGTGTTCAAAAAAAACAAATCAATCTACCCTTCGGACATCGGATGCTATACACTGGCCCTCTCCCAGGGGGCGATTGATTCGATCCTCTGTATGGGGGCCAGCGTGGCGATGGCAAGCGGCTTTTCGATTGCCGATCCGTCCAAAACCGTCGTAGCAACCATTGGGGACGGAACGTTTTTTCACTCCGGCATCCCTCCGCTGCTCAATGCGGTGTATCAGGATCACCGGTTTATCCTGATTATTCTGGACAACGCCACCATTGCCATGACCGGACGCCAGCCGACTCCGGAACGCTTCCATCAAACCGTGGACATTGCCAAGATTGTCACAGGAATGGGCATCCGGTGCTATGAGCACACCTATTCCCATACGATGCAGGATAATATCGATTTTATGCGCCACATCAAAGCGGAGTTTGCACGCCCGGACCGCCGGGGGCCGCTGGTGGCGCGGGTGCGGCAGTTTTGCATCCTCGACCATGAACGGAAGGATGACTGGATTCCCAATTTGTTTGCCGAAGTCGATCCCGAAAAGTGTGTGGCGTGTGATGCATGCACCACCGTATACAAATGCCCGCCGATGGCCTACAACGCCGACGGAAAGATTGCGATCGATCCCTTCCTCTGTGCCGGATGCGGCGGATGTCTGGATGTGGTATGTCCGAGCGATGCTTTTCAGCTGAATGTCAGCAAATCAACCGGAGGTGCAGTATGAGATACCAGGTCGTCATTGCCGGATTCGGCGGACAGGGTGTTGTGTTTCTTGTCAAAGTGCTGGCACTGTGTGCGGGCAACCGCGATCTCCCGTTTCTCGGCACGGAGAATCACGGCATGAGTCAGCGGGGTGGGGCGGTCAGCTGTGACATCAAGGTGGGTGATTTCACCAACCCAGTGATCGACAACGGCCAGGCTGATCTGATCATCGGCCTGGATCCCAACGAGACCCTCCGCAACCTCCATCTGCTCAAGCGTGATGCCTATGTGGTGAGCAATGCCGACCGCCCGTTTCCGGAGCTCCCTTTTCATGTGACGTGCACAGACGGCAATGCCAAAGCGCTGGCCGGGGCGTTTCCGATCCAGGGACTCAACGCCTACATGCTGGGGGTTGCATTGGCGACGGTGAAGCATTTTCCCTTTACCCTGGAGGAAGTTGAGGCGGCCCTGCGGCAGATCAACGCCAAAGTCGCCGACCAGAATATCGCCATCATCCATCAGGCGATGGACGAGCACGGAGCCTAAAAGGCACCTATGATGAGAGGTGCCTTTTAGGCTTGACCCCATTTTACACCACACAAGGAGGAGACAACATGATATGGAATTTGGCCGAAAGTGCGCCGCGCGAGGAGATTGAAGCAACCCAGCTGGCGCGACTGCGTGAAACTGCACGGCGGGTGTATGCGATCAATCCGTTTTACAAAAAGAAATTTGATGAACGGGGGATCCTGCCCGAAGCCATTACTTCGGTAGAGGATGTCCGCAAACTCCCTTTTACCAAAAAGCAGGATTTGCGGGATCATTACCCTTTTGGGCTTTTTTGTGTCCCAATGAGTGAAGTGGTGCGGGTGCACAGCTCCAGCGGTACCACCGGAAAACCGACGGTTGTGGGTTACAATGCCCATGATATGGATGTATGGAACGAAGTGATGGCGCGGGTGTACATCATGTCGGGGGCCAATGCCGACGATGTGGTGCACAACGGCTACGGCTACGGGCTCTTCACCGGCGGCCTGGGATTTCACACCGGTGCCGAAAAAGTCGGGGCAACAATTGTGCCGGCCAGCGGCGGATTTACCGATCGGCAGTTGATGCTGATGCGTGATTTTGGTGCAACAGTGCTGGCATGCACCCCGTCGTTTGCGCTCCATTTGGCCGAGGTAGCCGCCAAAGCCGGCAAAGACTTCCGCCAGGATTACAAGCTCAAAACCGGCATTTTCGGTGCCGAGCCGACCAGCAAAGGACTCAAAGAAGAGGTTGCCAAAGCCTGGGGAATTGATTACCACGAAGTGTATGGACTGAGCGAGATTATCGGCCCGGGGGTCAGCTGCAGCTGCAAGCACAGTGACCGGCTTCACATTTTCGAGGACCACTTCCTGGCCGAAATCATCGATCCCAAAACCGGCGAAGTGCTCCCCGATGGCGAACGGGGCGAACTGGTCATCACCACCCTGACCAAACAGGCGCTTCCGATCATCCGCTACCGCACCGGAGACATCACATCGATCATCAAAGAACCGTGCGCCTGCGGTCGCACCCATGCCCGGATGGAGAGCATTGTGGGGCGGGCCGACGATATGCTGATCGTCAACGGTGTCAATGTGTACCCCTCTCAGGTGGAGCATGTTATCGCCAATACCGAAGGGGTCACCCTCAATTATCAAATTATTGCCGACAAAAAA
>CAZRUT010000166.1:0-3396 GCA_964603215.1 uncultured Nitratifractor sp. | reverse complement strand
GATCCCTTTGGGCATGAAAACCATCACGCCGATGATGATCAGGCCGTAGATGAGGGTTTGGTATGCTTCGAACGATGCCAGCACTTGCGGAAGCATGGTGAGGATCACCGCGCCGATCACTGCTCCGTAGAGACGCCCCATACCCCCGAGTACCACCATCACTACCAGCTCGATCGAGCGGCCAAAGCCTGCTTCCTGCGGCGAAATAAAGCCGGAAAAAAATGCATAGAGGCTCCCGGCCAGCGTGGCAATGACTACCGAGAGGACAAAGACGCGGCTTTTGTAGTATGCAACATCAACGCCAACACTCCCGGAGGCTTTTTCGGAATCATGCAGGCTGCGGAGAATCCGCCCCAGCGGAGAATCAATGAGATGCTCCATCAGCCACATGAGGCCCAGCAGCAGCAGGCTGATCAGCAGGTACCATTGCCACCCTTCGCTGATCCCGTATCCCAGCAGCGAAAAGCCCGCAACACTCATGCCGTCGGCGCCGCCGGTGAGTTGTTCTTCGTTGTTGAGGGTAATGGAGACGATCACGCCCACGCCAAGCGTGGCCATGGCGAGATAGTGCCCGGAGAGCTTGAGGATGGGGCGGGAAATTCCGTATGCGAAGATGGCCATCAGCAGCAGCGATATGGTGATGGCAAACAGAGGCGAGAGGCCATAATGGCCTACAAGAATAGCCGAAATATACCCCCCCAGTCCGGCGAACGCTCCGTGTGCCAGGCTGATTTGGCCGGCATATCCCATCAGAAGATTGAGCCCCACGGCAATCATGGCGTTGAGCAGAGCGACAATGGCGATTTCGTAGTAAAAATCATTGCTGAGCATCCAGGGGACCCATGCCAGTATGACGGCAAGGACAATCCAGGAACGGCTCATACGCGCTGGGCCTTGAGGGTGCTGAAGATCCCGCCGGGGCGGACAAACAGGATCAGCAGCATGATGACAAACGCCACGGCGTCTTTGTATTCGGAAGAGAGGTAGCCGGCCACCAATGCTTCGATAAGGCCGAGGATCAATCCGCCCAGCACGGCGCCGAACGGATTGGAGAGCCCCCCGATGATGGCGGCGGCAAACCCTTTGAGACCGAGCATGATTCCGATCTCGTAATGGGTCGAAGCGATGGGGGTCAGCAGGATCCCCCCCACCGCAGCGATGGCGGCAGAAATAGCGAAGTTGAGCATGAGGATGGTGCGGATGTTGATCCCCATGAGGCGCGCCGACTCGATGTTGTTTGAGACGGCGATCATCGCTTTGCCGGTGCGGGTTTTGCGGAAAAAGAGATACAATGCCACCACGATCACCAGTGAAACCCCGATAATGAGCAGTGCCTGATGGCTTAAAATTGCTCCGAAAATTTCAAAAGCTCCATCCCCGACAAACGCGGGCAGGGTGTGGAGTTCTTTGTCCAGTACCACTTCAGTGAGGCCGCGCAAAAAGATGGCATAGCCCAGCGTGAGGATAATGAGAGAAACCTGAGAGCTGTCACGGGAGAGGTCGATGAGTTTCCAGAGGAGGATGCCCAGCAACGCCGTAACGGCAACGGCTAGGCCAAATGCCGGTACCATGGGGACTCCGACAGCCAGCAGTGACACCATCACCATTCCACCGGCCATGACAAACTCCCCCTGGGCAAAGTTGATGATACCGCTGGAATTGTAAATGACCGTAAAACCCATGCCAACCAGAGCATAGACGAATCCGACCGTCAGGCCGGAGAGGAGGAAGGCGAAGAGTTCGGTCATAGCAGAGCCTTATTTGGCCAGAGCCCAGTCGCCGTTTTTGATGTCAAGCAATACCATACCGGAGCGGGTATCAAGCCCGAGATGATCGGTGGGGCTCATGGTGACCACACCGTCAATTCCGACGAAGTTTTTCAGTTTCTCAAGGTTGTCACGGATCGCCTGCGGGGTAGCACCGCCGGCTTTGATCGCATCCACAATGGCAAAAAGAGCGTCATAGGCATGTCCGCCGAAGCTTGAAACCTGGCTGCCGGAAAACTTCTCGTATTCGTTTTTGTACGCCACACACACTTTTTTCACCGGGTTGTCGTCGCTCAGCTTGTCTGCTACGACCACCGGAGGCGAGACGAGGCGGATGCCGTTGGCGGCTTTACCGGCAATCTCGATGAATTTCTTGGAAGCGACGCCATGCGACTCGTAGAGCGGCTGGGTTATTTTGAGCTGATGATAGTTTTTTGCGACAATGGCCGGTCCCTGACCGAAACCGGGATTGAGGATGGCATCGACCCCTTTGGTGTTTTTGATTTTGAGCAGTTGAGCCGTCATGTCGGTATCTTTTTTGCCGTAGGTTTCGTCGGCCACAATGTCAATGCCCGCTTTTTTGGCAACCATTTTGCATTGTTTGCGCATCGATTTGCCAAACCCGCCACTGCCGGAAATCAGGGCCAGATGGGTGAGCTTGCGGGCTTTGAGGTCCTCCATAATCCGCGCACAGGCCATTTTGTCCGTCGCAACGATTTTGAACACATAAGGTTTGACCGGTTCAATGATCGGCACACCGCCGCCCATGGAGAGGAGGGGCACTTTGGCTTTTTCCATCAGGGGAATGATCGCCATGGTTTCGCCGGTCGTGGAGGGACCGATGACGGCCACAACATTGTCTTTGTGGAGCAAACGCTTGGTAAAGGTGACGGCTTTTTTGGGGTTGGCGCCGGTGTCGTAGGCGACCAGTTCCAGCTTCTGTCCTTTGACTCCGCCGCCGGCGTTGATCTTTGCGACATAGTGTTTGAGGGTTTTCAGCTCTGGGTCTCCGAGAAAAGAGGCCGGTCCGGTTGCAGCGACGATGGCGCCGATCTTGATGGTATCAGCAGCAAAAGCTGATGTGCCGAGCCCGAGCAGGGCAGCCAGTGCAAAATGCAGGATGGTTCGATTCATGTCTTCTCCTTGGTTTGAGTGGTAATAAGCTTGCGATTTCAAATCATAAAAGTATATCTGAAAATTTATATAACTTTAAAGATACACGATACGTTTTTGGATAATTTGTGGAAATGATACGTTTCTACACACGATGCAAATGCATAAAAAAAACACAAAAATATTACAATTATTAACACGATAATAAAAAGAAAACCCACAGACTAAATTATTGTTAAATCTCTAAGAAAAGACTCGGTAAAATGGCTCAATGTTATTGCAATGCATATTCAACCACAGGGAAGAGGAGTGCCGATGAAACAAACATTGATGGGGAACGATGCGATTGCATGGGGGTTGGTGCATGCCAACGTTGATATGGTGTCCGGCTATCCCGGAACGCCGTCGAGCGAAATACTGGGCATGGTCCAAAAGATCAAACATCAGCTGGATTTGCCGATCTATGCAGCGTGGGCCACCAATGAAAAGGTAGGCTTCGAAGTCGCCTATGCCGGGG
>CAZRUT010000165.1:0-3414 GCA_964603215.1 uncultured Nitratifractor sp. | reverse complement strand
TCTGGGTAAACTGTGCATGGCGGCCGGTGATGAGTCGGAACTGCCCTTTGGGAACCGAGAACTTCCACTCATCATGCCACGTGGGCATCGCATCAACACCGTGGGTAGCCAGTGTGTCGTATTTGCAGATGACACGGAGCTTGTCTCCCTGGGTCGAATAGAAACGCTTGGACTTGGGGTAGTATTGGAAATCATTGGGGCTAACCTGCCGGTGATACGCTTCCATATGGGGATAATACACCCCTTTTTCATTGAGGATTTCCCATGCTTTTTCGCCAAAGACTTTTTCGACGGATTCTTTGTTCTTCTCGGCAACGGTTGCTTCCCAGGCATCAGCCAGATCGTAGCCCCCTTCTTTGAATACGGTCTCTGCTCCGCGTTGTGCAATCTGTTCCTGAAGATCTTTGTCGTATTTCTTGCTGATTTCAAAGAGCGGTTTGGCCAGTTTTTCGGCCAGCTCTTTGTAAATCACTTCCGGTTCTTTGGTCTCAAAAAGCGGCTGGATCGCCGCACGGCGCTGGACAATCGACGGCTCAAGGAATCCGTATGATTTGACCGGCGATGTCCGCTCAAGATAGCTGGCCTCGGGCAAAACAACATCTGCATACATGGTGGTGTCGCTCGGCAGAATGTCGATCATGACGTTCAAGTCCATTTTCATCAACAATTCACGGGTTTTTGCCGTGTTGGGTACACTCATCATGGGATTATGCTTCCGCATCATCATGACCCGGACCGGATAAGGATTTTTTCCTTCGAGAATCATATTCCGAAAGACAATCCACGAACCCGATTTGATCGTTTGAAATGCAACCCCCTCGGTATCGAAGCGGGGCTGCGCCTGATCATAAATCGGTGCACGGACAAATTCGGGCGGAAGCATGATGGGGTTGCCGTAGATATAGCCCCCTTTCTGGTCGATGTTGCCGCTGAGCGCCTGAAAGATTGCCATGGCGCGTCGCAGCTGATAATCATTGGGGGAGAAGATGCTGCGGCGACCCGGATAAAGGATCGGATGCTCGGCATCCATAAATTCGCGTGCCATCGTGTAGATGTCTTTGGCTGTGATCCCACAAATCGGCTCCGCCCATTCCGGCGTATATTTGTGGGCCAGAATGTGCTGCTTGTACGCGGCATACCCGACGCCGTGCTTTTTCATAAAGGCTTCGTTTTGCAGATTTTCTTTGAAAACCACATACGTCATTGCCAGCACATAGGCCAAATCCGTTCCGGGGTTGACCGGGAGCCATCTGTCGGCTTTGGCCGCTGTATTGGTAAAGCGCGGATCAATGCAGACCATGGTGAGTCCGCGCCCTTTGGTTTGCTTGAACATATCCATTGTATCGGGTGTGATGATTGCTTCGGCACGGTTGGCCCCGGCAATGATCATGTAGTCGGCATGCTCAAAATCAATCTCGGGATAAATCCCCAGCGTAGCAAAAAATCCTCCACCGGCCGTCTCGAGGCAAATGCTCACCTCATCAACATAATTGGGGGAGCCCAGTTTTTTGCCGACGAGATCTTCGAACCCCTCTTTGGAGAGTCCCTCACCGTTACAGTAGCCGATCGTGGAGCGGTTGTCCTTCTCTTCGTCGAGGATCTGCGCCAAACCTTTGAACGTGTCGGTTCCGTTGAGGATCGCTGCATAAGCTTCTTCCCATGTGACCCGCTTGAACTTCCCTTCACCCCGCTTGCCAATGCGGATCATGGGATACTTGAGCCGATCCGGATCGTAGGCCGTCTGAATCCCGGCATTGCCGCGCGGACACAGCATATTGCGTGATTTCGGGAAATAGGGGTTGGGGTTGAGCTTGGTAATCTTCCCGTGCTCCACCCGGGCGAATGCGGCGCACTTGTTGACGCACATGCCGCACAGCACTGGCACCTCTTCGGCTTCTCCGGTTCCGGTTTTTGTCGTGATGCTCTCGGGCATATGGTCGGCATGCGCACCGCCGCCTTCTGCCGAAAGCAAACCCGTTCCCGCAGCCGTACCGCCCACGATGGTCATCGCAACCGTACCCTGCAGGAACTTTCGTCTGGAAATTTCAACTTCCATTGACTCTCCTCCTTGTTGATTATCAAAATTATAAATAGGAGTAATATACTCCTAAATATAATCATGTACTATATATTACTTAGTTAATACTTATTATTAGCAGATGTCAGACAATTTTACGGCTATTTTTGACGAAATAATTCTTTGGGTATCACACAAAGACGTCATCGATATTTTATTCATTATCCACGATTATTGATATTATATGTTTTGATTATAGGACACCGCTAATAATAGGTGTGAAAATGGGGGTTTTAAAAAAGGAATTGTGGGCATTCCCCGGAAAGGGGAAGGGGAAGAGTTAGCGGTGTGATTTGACGATGAGTACGGTCATCTTGAGGTTGATCCAGGCAAACTGAATCAGCTGCCACAGAATGCATCCCCGCAGAAAAAGGGTCAATTTACCAGGAACCGGGGTGTAGCCGCTTTGCTCATATTGCTCAATATGTCTCATAGTTTCTCCTTTGTATTTTTGTTGGGTTGGGGTCCGACCCGCACGCAACACTGCCGAAGCACCCTTGCGCAGAGTCCACCCGCCGGTGCTTACTCGGGAATCAGGGTCCAGCCCGGCTTGAGTTGGGCTTTCCAGAGGAAGCCGTGGTGCAAGAGAATCTTGACCCAGTGGCCGGCCAATCCGATGGTGCCGAATGTGCCGTTGAGATCACGGCCAAACTCGTACTTGTTGTAGTCCGGTACAACCGGATACATGGTCATGGAAACGGCGCTTCCGTTGAGCATGCTTTTGCCAGTACTGGCCACACAGGCTGCACCCATTTCGGACATGCACGCCGTATGGGTCGGTGTGTCCGAAACCCCATTGATCATATCGCGGATCGAGGCAGCGACGGCTTTGCCCATCATGGCTGAAGGCATACCCGTTCGGGGCGGTGTGGGGTTGATCGGTGTGCCGTTGGGTGATTTCATCGGTTTGGAGATGAAGTGGGGCGGCGCAAAGGCAATCCCCACGGCAAAAATATTGCTGTACGTCGGGTTTTGGAGGGTGCGCGGCCAATCTTCCGGTGCCCACTCTTCAAACGGCTTGCCGCTGTAGTCGGCATCGACTTTCATCATGGTATTGGGGGCGAAGATTACATCACTCATATCTTCCCCGTTTTTGTCGGTAGCTTTGAGGCCGGCACCGGCAAACGGCGGGATCAGCATTGCGAAATCATACGTTTCTTCTCCCGCAGTACCGTCAAGACGCTCATAGTGCACTTTGTCGGCTTCGATCTTGTTGACATGGACCCGCTTGATCCAGCGGATGCCCCGCTCGGTATAAAGCGACTCGGCAAAGACTTTGCCGCTGGTAATGTAGCCGCCAGATTTGATGTGCATGCCGCCCACACCGAAGTCGCCGA
>CAZRUT010000164.1:0-3428 GCA_964603215.1 uncultured Nitratifractor sp. | reverse complement strand
GGCAAGCGGTCGGCCTGGATCATTTCGTCATGATACAGGTTGGTCAGCGGCACTTCAGCCGTGGGGATCAGGTAGAGGTCTTCTCCTTCGATTTTAAACAGGTCCTCTTCGAATTTTGGCAATTGTCCGGTTCCCTGCATCATGGCGGCGTTGACCATGAACGGAACATAGACTTCTTCAAAGCCCTGACGCCGGTTGGTATCGAGGAAAAACTGGATCAGTGCCCGTTCGATCCGGGCTGCCTCACCGCGCAGCACGCTGAACCGGCTTTTGGCCAGTTTGACACCGCGTGCGAAGTCGATCCAGCCGTTTCGTTCTGCCAATGCCCAGTGTTCCAGTGGCTCAAAATCAAATACACGGGGTTCCAGCACGCGCCTGATTTCGATATTGTCCTCCTCGTCCGCCCCCTCCGGCACGGTATCATCAGGGAAATTTGGGATACCCAGTGCTACTGCTTCCAGTGCCGCTTCTGCCGCGCGTGCCTGCTCCTGCAGCGGAATCATAGCGGCTTTGTTGGCATCGAGCTGGGCTTTGAGTTCGGCAGTATCTTTTCCTTCCCGTTTGTATTGTCCAAAAAGCCTGGACATTCGGTTTTGTTCGGCCCGGTTGGCCTCCAGAGTGCCGTTGGCCGCTTTGAGTTCAGAAAAAAGGGTTTGCAGTGTGGACAGGGTCTCTGCCGTGACCCCTTTTTTCTGAAGTTTTTGACGCGCTGTGTCAAAATGATTTTGAAGGTATTTGAGATCGATCATGTATGCGCCTATTGAAATAAAGATTGAGAAATTATAGTGGAAGGTATCGAAAATACGGATTAAATCGGCAGGGGGCGTCATGAGCCCCCGTGAAGAGACTCAAAAGGCAGGGTGCCCATCGACCTGGCAATTGTCAAATGAGATCGTGCCCGAAGCACCTGCATCTGCCGTAACATGATATTCAAGATAGGCAATGCCGTCTCCGTTGCACGAAGTGGGATCATTTTTGACAGGTCCGGAATCGATTCTGGCATTCTCCAGTGTGGGAACATCGCATGAAAAGGTTGCATTGCGCAGCCAATAGCTGTCGTCGGTTCCCGTATCAATTTCGCCATATAGACGTACGGCGATATTGTTGCTGCCTTCCGGAATGTTGATCGTGCCCCCTTTGATGCCTTCGTTGGATGCCTGCGTCGTGAATTTAACTTCTCCGCTGCGCCGGGATGCGCCAGTTGCAGGATCATACCCAACCATGTTGACCAACACCGCGGTCATTTTGCCAATCATGTAGGCATCAAATTTCAGCGTTACGAAAGCCTTTCCGTCTGTCCCCAGCACGTATGTGCCATCGGTTGAGTCCACGAGTACTACCGATTCTTCGTAACTGCTAGAACAAATTTTATCCCGATAATTGTATCCTACCGCCATCCCTAATTCCGAATAATTCGTGCCAAGATACTGATTTCCCAGACTCAATGTATGATTGTCAAGAATGGCATCGATGTTCCATTTTCCGTTGGCTTCGTAAGTATCAACGTTTCCAAATACAGCAACAAAGGCTCTGTTTGTACTGATATGTGTAGCATCAAAAGGGGTGATACCCGTTATCTGAATCTGCCCTTTGTCTCCGACGGAAGAGAGTGTGGCAGAGATGCCATCATTGTTCTTGGCGTGGCGTCCGTACAACATTTCTCTTGGGGTGGCATCGGCTGCAAAGCTGGCCATGGCGCTGACATTGATGATCCCCTCAGTATTGATGTGGTTACCGCTGTTGTCCACCGCTTGAATGATATATTTGTGCTCGAATTGCTTGGTATCGAAGTTGTACGATATGCCGTCATCGTTGATCGAAAAAGCCGTGGGCGGTCCGGACAATACCGATATCGAAAAGGTCTTCTCAATCGTTTTCTCCACTTGATTGCTGTCTATGTAAGTGATGGTGACCACCAACGTTCCCAATCCCGAGTTGTGTTCATCAGCAATCAGCTGCAAAGTAACATCGTTTTTGTTATTAACGGTCACGACGGCTGCGGCGGTTCCTCCGGATTCTTCTGCCAGCTTCAACACAGTTGGATCCTGGGAAGTTACTTTGATGCTGCGGAGCATGCTGGAGTCAATACTGGCATTGGTGTCATTGTTGACCAGTTTGACGATGGCACTCTTTTGCATGCCGAGTCCGATATTGAATGCGTCATTTGCCGGTTCGAATGCGACAGCATAGGTAATATTGTCTACCGTTGTTGTATTGGTATCGTCTGTGCCGCCCCCTTCTCCCAGATTGAATGTGACCTTGGCGCTTGTGGCATTGTTCTCTTCCAAAACAAACGTGATATCAAACGTTGTGTTGACATCCACAGTGCCGGGGGAGTGGTAGGTAAATGTAGCGCTTCCGTTGGCATCGGTTGTCGCCTGCATAGCGGAAAAGGACCCAACGAAGCTTGTAGCCTGGATTGCGACGACTATGCCGGACAGAGGCGCTGCATCCTGGGTTGCCTGCAAAACAACTGTATAGTCCTGGTCCGCCGTATTGATCGCATACACACCGCCTGCAGGCGTTACCACGGTCAGAAGCGCGGTGCTTGTATTGGTCTCGCGGGTGTCAAAGTCGTTGCTCCCACACCCGCCAATAAGCATCACCAAGGATGCCCCCAAAATCGTCCAAAGGATCTTTTTCATGATTGGGCCTTTCTTAATTGATTAGTATTTGTAGTTAATCCCTATCCCCAAGTTGCCGGCATGGTCAAATGCATCGGCGCTTGACATAACATACCGATAAGAGAGATCGACATCGATCTGATCGCTCACGTCATAAACGATCCCTGCCTCACCGCCGTAGGTGAATCCGTTTTCGTTGACGCCCCCTTCAGCTTCGTAATTGGCATACCCGCCGTTGAGCCCGATATAGGGGCGCAAGCCAAAGTCGGTCATTTGGGGCATCATAAACATATAATCGATATGCAACTCCCCCCGCTCATAGCTGACTTTGTCATTGTTCATTTTGTCCACTGAGATAGCGGTGCGCCATTCGCCGTTGTCGGCACCCACCTGGACGCCGTAACCCAAACCACTGGTCGCATAGTTCAAATCTGTTTCGTGCGTACCCTGAACCCAGGCTCTGGAGAGCTGGATACCCAAAAAGACTTTGCTTGGCGCCGCTTCTACGTCGTAGTTTCCGGCTTGGACACCCAGCACCGCTCCGGCCAACATCAAAGGTATGAAGATTTTTCGCAACATCACACGCTCCTTTTTATTAATGAATATGGAATAGTATCATGTTTTATATTAAATAATCTTAAAACGGAGTCAAAAATCAAAAGAACATGCAAATTGAGGGATGTGCATGAATATTCTACAAAATAAAAGTCAAGAATTTGTGGGAAAAGCCGTAGACATTATGGCGTAAATGTGGTAGCAAGGGGGGAACTCGAATCCCCGACCTCCGGCTTATGAGACCAGCGC
>CAZRUT010000163.1:0-3446 GCA_964603215.1 uncultured Nitratifractor sp. | reverse complement strand
CCTGCCAAAATAACACTCTTGACGGCTTCTTCGATCTCCTCTTTCTTGTCCGATTTTTCAAGCTTTTTAAAGAGATCATTGATGCCGAGATCCGGGTTGACACCAAGTGTCTGGAATACATCGGCATACTGTGTGAATACCTCCTCAAAAAATGCCGCAACAGCATGACCAAAGATGATGGGATCACTGACCTTCATCATGGTTGCTTTGAGGTGAATGGACCACAGCAATCCTTTCTCTTGGGCATCCTTAATCGTCTGAATCAAAAATGCTCTCAACGCGTTGGCACTCATAAAGGATGCAGAGATGACCTCTTTTGCCTCAACATCAAACGATGTAAGCTCTTTGTCGTTAAGCGTAATGGTGAATGTGTCCTCTTTGTCTGTCACGATAGACTGCTCGTTGGCATAGAAATCCCCATCGTGCATATAGGCTACATAGGCTTTGCAGTCTGAGGCAAACTCTTTGAGTCTGTGTGGGTTTTTTTGGGCAAATTTTTTGACGGCGGCTGCACTTCTTCTGTCGGAGTTGCCTTGTCTCAGCACGGGATTTACTGCACTGCCTAAACATGTTGCATATTTGGCGCGGGTTTCTTTCTCCTCGTTACTTTGTGGATCTTCTGGAAAATTTGGCACATCATAGCCTTGTGATTGCAACTCGGCGATACATTCTTTGAGCTGGCCTACTGAAGCCGAAATGTTTGGAAGTTTGATAATGTTTGCCTCAGGCTTGAGAACCAGGTCACCCAGCTTGGCAAGATTGTCATCTGCATAACCAAATGTGGCAAGCACTCTGCCTGCCAATGAAATATCACTTTGCGCTACATCCACATTTGCATGTTTCAGAAAATTCTTTACGACCGGAAAAAGCGAATATGTCGCCAATGCCGGTGCCTCGTCGATCTTTGTCCATACGATTGTTGAACTCATGGTCGGCTCCTGTTTTGATTTGTTTGGTCATTTTATCCAACCCGAACCCTATTCACCGTTAAAAGGCCAAGATGCGCACCATGTCGCTACGCAATGTTTCCAAACGATACATCCGTCAAGCACTGACCGGCTCCTCGATGCGAATACCCAATCCCTTCGCCTCGACAAGGAAGCCCTCGCCGACATGCATCTTGGATTCGATGACGACATCAGCGAGTCTGCTTGCAATGTGGAGCTCCAGCGGATGCCTGCCGGGATGTTTTTCTGCCAGACAAAACAGTTCCTCGGCAATCTTGGGGTCCGGCATCAAATCCAAAGAAATGATCAGCGGTGGCTGCTCGGGTTCAGGTGTGTGCTGCTCTTCTTTTCTGATGTTGAGTTTTTCGGTACGGGCACGTGTGATGGATTCGATCTTGAGGACATGCGTCCGGGTAAAATCTCCATCCCGTCCGATGCGTACTTTGAAGGCAATGGGTTCGGATATATCGAACTTCTCTTCCAGTTCCCTGAGCTGGCTTTCAAACAGCATCAGTTCGATGTTGCCATGTAAGTCCAGAATATTGATGATCCCAATTTTGTTCCCTTTTTTACTGATTTTTTCTGTAATGGCCTCAACCCGGCCGATGATCAGTGTTTCCGACCTGTCGGCCAATTCATCAATCTCCGAACTCAGCGTGTAAACGATCCCGGAGAGCACTTCGCGATATTGCTCCAGCGGATGTCCCGAGACATAAAATCCAAGGGACTCCTTTTCGAATTCGAGTATTTTGGTAGCGGAAAACTCTTCCATTCGTGTCAAATCAACCGTCACACTCGTCATCTCTTCACCGCCGCCAAAAAGGGAACCGACAGACATTTTTTTAGCATCATTGGCTTTTTTTGCAGCTTCGACAATTGTCTCAATCTGTACCAGCATCGCTTGGCGGGAATATTCGAAGCCATCCAGCGCACCGGACTTGATAAGCGCTTCGATCACTTTTTTGTTTACTTTGCTCGCGTCAATCCGTGAAACAAAATCACTCAAACCTTTGAACGGACCTTCTGCACGGGCATCCAAAATCGATCGAATCGCAATATCTCCTGCCCCCTTGACGGCGCCCAAACCAAAAACAACCGATTCTTTTCCGTTAATATTGTCCGCAACAAACTCCAGATCGGATCGATTGATGTCGGGCGGAAGCAGACGGATATCCATGCGGCTTAGCTCATCCACGTATTTGACGACCTTGTCGGTATTGTTCTTTTCCAGCGTCAGAATCGCCGCCATAAATTCGGTCGGATAGTAATACTTGAGATAGGAAGTATAGAACGTGACCATCGCGTAGGCTGCCGAATGGGATTTGTTGAAGCCGTATCCGGCAAACTTCACGATCAGATCAAACAGTGCCACGGCCTGGTCCCGGTCGAAACCATTTGTTGCGGCTCCCTGGACAAACTTCTCTTTGGACTCGTCCAACCCCGCTTTGATTTTCTTGCCGATCGCCCGACGCACCGAGTCGGCACCCCCCATACTGAATCCTCCAATCGTCTGAACGATCTGCATGACCTGCTCCTGATACACAATCACGCCGTATGTGGGCGCCAGGATCGGCTCAAGCTCCGGAAACATGTACTCAATGGGCTTGCGGCCATGCTTGCGCTCAACAAAATCATTCAGCATCCCTGAATTCCTGGGCCCTGGTCGGTAGAGCGCCAACATGGCAATAACATCTTCAAAGCCATCCGGTTTGAGTTTTTTGGCCAATTCACGCATGCCGGATGATTCAATCTGGAACAATCCCAGTGTCTCCCCGGTACTAATATAGGCATAGACTTTGGGATCCTCAATGTCTTCTTCGGCGAAGTTGATGCGTCGCCCGTGCCGCTTCGCGACGAGCTGAAGCGCCGCTTCGATGACTGTCAGGGTTTTGAGCCCGAGGAAGTCGAATTTGATCAAATCAACATCTTCGACATATTTTCCACTGTACTGCGTCGCCAACGTATCCATCCCCGAAGGCTTGAACAGCGGGGTTTTTTCCCAGAGGGGTTCATTGGAGATGACAACACCGGCGGCATGGGTACCGGCGTTGCGATTGAGCCCCTCAAGCGCCAACGCAAAACGCCAAACCCGCTCTGCCTCTTGATCACTGTCAATCAGTGCTTTGATTTTGGGTTCGAGATCATATGCTGTATCCAAGTCGATCCCCGACTCATCAGGAATCAGCTTGGCAAACGCATCGGCTTTGGCATACGGCATAGCGAGCACCCGCGCTACATCTCGAATCACCCCTTTGGCCATCAGTTTGCCAAACGTAATGATTTGCGCGACATTCACCCGGCCATATTTGTCGATAACATAATCAATAATTTCCTGCCGCCGCGCCTGACAGAAATCCATATCGATATCGGGCATGCTCACACGCTCCGGATTCAAAAACCGCTCAAACAGCAATCCGTACGGTATGGGATCGATGTCCGTAATGCGCAGCGAATAGGCCACCAGTGATCCGGCAGCAGAACCCCGTCCGGGACCAACGG
>CAZRUT010000162.1:0-3447 GCA_964603215.1 uncultured Nitratifractor sp. | reverse complement strand
TTGCTTTTGTGATTGTCGTCATGGTGTGGGGAATTGTGTGGTATGGGATATGGGTGCTTTGAAAGTTGATCGATGATTCTTTGCTGAAGATAGGCGATTTCGCATCCACTATTTGGGTTAAAAGCCTTTTGGATATAATGCTCCCTAATGATAGAACATAAGGAAATAAATATGAAACACGACCAGACACTGGCGACACATGCCGGATATGATTACGACGGTCAGCGGACGATGTCGGTACCGATTTACCAGACAACGGCGTATGCCTTTGAAAACTGCGACCAGGCTGCGAAGCGATTTGAGCTTGAAGAGCTGGGCAACATATATACCCGACTGACCAATCCGACAACCGAAGTGCTGGAAAAACGCTTTGCGGCCATGGAGCGCGGCGCGGCGGCCATTGCGACAGCCAGCGGCGCAGCAGCGGTGTTTTATGCGTTTGCCAATGTGGCGGAAGCAGGCGACAACATTCTGGTTGCGCATCAGACCTACGGCGGCACGACGACATTGGTGGATCACACACTCAAACGTTTTGGCATTACTGCACGCCATTTTGATGTGCGGGATTTGGATGCGATGGAGCGGCAGATCGATGATCGGACCAAAATGATCTTTTTCGAAGTGATTCCCAATCCCAGCATCGTGCTGACGGACATTGATGCGATTGTCGCGATTGCCGACCGGCACGGAGTGATGACCTGTGCGGATAATACGGTGGCAACACCCATCCTCTGCAAGCCGCTGACGCTTGGGGTGGACATTACGGTGCACAGCACCAGCAAATACACCACCGGTCAGGGGACGGCATTGGGGGGCATGCTGGTCGAACGTGAAGGCTTGGCCGAAAAAATACGCGGCAATAGCCGCTATGCCCATTTCAACACACCCGATGCCAGCTATCACGGGCTGGTTTATACCGACATACCGCTGCCGCCGTTTAGCTTGCGGGCACGACTGGCACTGCTGCGGGATTTCGGTGCGACACCGAGTCCGCACAATTCCTGGCTGATGATTCAGGGGTTGGAAACACTGCCGTTGCGGATGCCGGTCCATGCCCGCAATGCTTTGGCGGTGGCGACTTTTCTCGCGCAGCATCCCCGGGTTGCAAAGGTCCATTACCCCGGCTTGGCCGGAAGCCCGGATTATCACTTGGCGCAAAAATATTTCCAAGACGGCATGGCCAGTGGTTTGCTCAGTTTTGAAGTGGCTACCCGGGATGCAGCACAGCGGATTGCCGACAGTGTTCACCTCTTTTCAATCGTGGTCAACATTGGTGACAGCAAATCGATCATCACCCATCCGGCCAGCACGACCCATCAACAGCTCAGCCCGAAGGAACTCATTGCTGCGGGGGTTCCCGAAGGGCTGATTCGTCTGAGTATTGGGCTTGAAGATCCCGAAGACTTGATTGCCGACCTTGATCAGGCATTGGCGCAGTGACCATTGGATTTCCTGCACCGCGCCGACAAGGCCAAAGCACAAATAAGGTAAAATATCTCCAAAAACCCGATTCGGACATGCCATTACAATGAAAATAGAAACCAAAACCGCCCATTTCTCATCGCCATTGTATCTGGAGAGCGGGCGGATCCTTGAGCCGTTTGATATTGCGTACGAAACTTACGGACATATGAACGATGCCAAAGATAATATTGTCCTGGTGTGCCATGCTCTCAGCGGATCGCACCATGCAGCCGGTTTATACGCAGGCGATCGCAAGCCGGGCTGGTGGGACGCTCTGATTGGACCGGGCAAGGGGATCGACACCGATACCCATTATGTCATTTCCACGAATGTCATTGGGTCATGTTTCGGTTCAACCGGCCCCATGAGCGACCAATATCCTGCCGAAGAACCATACCGGCTCCGCTTTCCCGTCGTCACGGTCAAAGACATGATCCGGGCCCAAAAACAGCTTTTGAGTACACTGGGCATTCATCATCTCAAAGCAATCGTCGGCGGATCCATGGGGGGGATGCAGGCATTGCAGTTTGCCGTCGATTACCCCAACTTCGCCGACCGCATCATTACACTGGCCGCTACCTATGCCACCCGTCCGTGGACGATTGCCTTCAACAAAGTTGCCATCGAGGCGATCCGAAATGATCCCCGTTTTGCCAACGGAAACTATCCGCGCGATGCCTTTGCCACATCGGGACTGTCCGGCCTGGCCATCGGCCGGATCGCCGGACACATTTCCTACCTCTCTCCCATGTCGATGGATGAAAAATTCGGACGCAACTATGTCGGAACAGATGGCTTGTTTGAATTGTTCGGTCGCTACGAAGTCGAACGGTACATGGAATACAATACTGCCAACTTCGCCCGTTCCTTCGACCCGCTGAGCTACCTTTATATTGTCAAGGCGATCAATACATTCAACCTCTCACGGGGCTACGATTCGCTGCATGATGCCATCCGCCGGATCAAAGCGCAGGTCCATTTAATCAGTTTCTCGGGAGATTATCTTTTTTTTCCGGAAGAGATGGAGCACATTGCCCGGATGCTGGAGCGCAACGGACAATCCCATACCTATACAGAAATCGAAAGTGACTACGGGCACGATGCCTTTCTGGTCGAGGTCGAAAAATTTGACCGCCACATACACGCCATTTTGGCCCAAACATAAATCATCAAGAATCAGGAGCACCATGAACAGCACAACATTCGAAACAAAACTGGCTGAATCGAAAGCGATTTTGGAGAAACTGATGGACCCGGACGTCACGCTCGAGGAGAGCGTGAAATTGTACGAAGAGGGGTTGGCTGCCATCAAAGCGGCGCAGAAAATGATCGAAGAGGCGCAGTTGCGCGTCACAACCATTGACAAACGCCACAGCGGAGTCGGGGCATGAAAAAACTCACCATCGGTATTCTGCAGCTGCCTACATTGGGGCTCAATGCAACCCGATTGGAGTTTTATCTCAAAAATGCCCAGGCGCGTGGGGCAAAACTTCTCTTGTTGGGGGAGTACATCGTCAACCATTTTTTTAAAGAGATCGAAACGATGCCAAAAAAGATGGTCAAGGAGCAGACACGGCAACACCTCAGGGTTTTGAAAAAATTTGCCCACAAACACAACATGGTTTTTGTTGCCCCTATTATCCGTGTTCGCAAAAAGCATTACTATAAAACCATTGTCAAAATCACGCCAAAAAGTATCCACTATTACGATCAGCAAATTCTCATTCCCTATTCCCACTGGAACGAAAAAGGGTTTTTTTCCAACGCAGTAGCGCCCCTTCATGATCCGATGGTATTCAAAATTGACGGATTTCGCATCGGAGTGATGGGGGGATATGAACTCCATTTCGATCCATTCTGGGAGGCAGTTCGCCGCCGAGAGGTTGATCTGGTCTTGTTGCCGACAAGCTCTGCGTTTGGCTCCCAAAAACGCTGGCGAGAACTGATCAAAAGTCGGGCATTTCTCAGTGGCTGTTATGTCTT
>CAZRUT010000161.1:0-3452 GCA_964603215.1 uncultured Nitratifractor sp. | reverse complement strand
TGCATGCTTGTTTGGACCCAAAACGCAAACACCGTTGCAAACAGTACCGTGACGCCCAATGCCCACCAAAACGCCGCAGAGAAGTGTCGCGGCCACAGCGTGTGGTCAAAGGCCAGCCCCATGATTCCGGACCCCAGCCCCATCATTCCAAACTGAAAGGCAACCAGGAGCGGCACATCATAGCGTCGGGAAAACCGGTCTGTGTAGAGGAGGTGCAATGCAAAAAAGAACGCACACCCCAATCCGAGCCATTCCCCCAGACCGGCATGCAAAACTCCCCGAGTCGTAAGCAGCCACAACCCCGGCAAAACCATGATGATGCCGGCCCAGACAGAGCGTGCGATATGCTGCCGAAAAAGAAAAAAGGCCATCAGCGGTACCATAATCACAAACAATCCGGTCAAAAATGCGACCGAAGAGGCAAGGGTATATGCCAATCCAAAAGTTTGCAAAATATATGCAGTGATGTTGAGTATGCCCAGAACAGCACCGGCATACACGGTGGCGCGATTCACACGGGGCAGTGCACGATGCACCACCGCCAGCATCAGAACAAACGCAGCCGAAAAGCGCCAGAAAAGAAATGTATAGACCGGAACATCCCGGATCGCCTCCTGCACCATGGCAAACGTCACCCCCCAGCTGATTGCTACCAATAATAATAGTCCATCAGCCTGATAGGGTTTCGGTGTCATAATATCTCCAGGAAATTGTCCATATTGTCGCAAGTTTAATGATAATTGTACTATGATTGGCCTTATGGATGATACGCAACCAATGATATTAATGGAGCATGTAGAGAAGTACTTTGGGGATTTTCATGCCCTGAAAGGGATTAACTTCTCCGTCAAGCAGGGAGAGATTGTCGTGGTATGCGGCCCAAGCGGCAGCGGCAAATCCACGCTGATCCGTTGCATCAACCGCCTCGAAGAGATTGACAGCGGCCATATTGCGGTTGACGGGCAGGAAGTCTATGCTCGTCACGTCAATATCAACACCCTCCGATCCAAAGTTGGCATGGTTTTTCAGCATTTCAATCTCTTTCCCCATTTGACCATCCTTGAAAACGTGACGGTTGGCCAGATCAAAGTCAAGCATACATCGCGCCGAGAAGCCGAGTCCCGTGCGCAAGAGCTGTTGAAGAAGGTCGGGTTGGGCCACAAAGTCCACGATTACCCCAATGCGCTCAGCGGCGGGCAGAAGCAGCGGGTCGCTATTGCCCGAACCCTGGCGATGGAGCCCAGTGTCATCCTGTTCGACGAGCCCACTTCTGCGCTCGACCCCGAAATGATCGGCGGAGTACTGGAAGTGATGAAATCGCTCGCGGGCGAAAATTATACCATTGTGGTCGTGACTCACGAAATGGGCTTCGCCAAAGAGGTGAGTGACCGCGTGGTTTTTATGGACGAAGGAGAGATTATCGAAGAGGATGATCCGGAAACTTTTTTCACCAACCCTTCGAGCGATCGGGCAAAAAAGTTTCTCAAAGAGATCTTGACCCACTAAAACACCCATCTTACACACAAAGGAGCAACAAGATGAAAAAAACACTACTGTTGGCACTGGCGATGGCCTTTGCCTGGACGTCGGCCTGGGGCGAGGATATTAACCTCTGGAAGAAATCAACACTCAATGCGATCATCACCAAGGGAGAATTGCGTGTCGGTCTGGAGCCGGGATACATGCCTTTTGAGATGAAAGACAAAAAAGGAAACATCATTGGATTTGATGTGGATATGGCGCGGGACATCGCCAAAAAGATGGGTGTCAAGCTCAAGCTGGTTCCGACGGCATGGGATGGGATCATCCCGGCATTGTTGACAAGCAAGTTTGACATCCTGATGTCCGGAATGACCATCACCCAAAAACGAAATCTCAAAGTCAACTTCGCGCACCCGTACATCAGTGTCGGCCAAACACTGCTGATCCGAAAAGCGCTTGGCGGCACAATCAAAAGTGCAGCCGATTTGGACAAACCAGAGTACACCATCGTCACCAAATTGGGAGTCACCGGTGAAATCGCGGCACGCAAGATGTTTAAAAAAGCCAAAATACGCACCTTCGAAACCGAAGCCGATGCTGCCCAGGAAGTGCTCAACGGCAAGGCCGATGCCCTCATTTATGACAAGCCGTACAATGCGATCTTTATGGCACAGAAAGGCAAAGGCAAGCTGATTCACCTTGACAAAGACTTGACATTCGAACCACTCGGATGGGCCGTGCGCAAGGGCGATCCTGACTTCCTCAATTGGCTGGACAACTATTTAAATCAGGCCAAACATGATGGAACATACGACAAAATTTACGGAAAATGGTTTGAATCGGATACGTGGCTGGAGCGCGTACAGTAAGGATGCGCCGCAAACACATACCTTTTTTTGAAAATCGAGCCGTGGGCCATGTGGTTGCACTGCTCTTTTTTGTCGGAATGGGGTTTGCCCTTTACAGCGCCGCTTCCAAGATGAACTACATCTGGAAGTGGGGCTCCGTCCCTAAATATTTTGCCTATGAAAAAAGCAGCACCATTGAGGCACCTTATGACGGCAAAATATCTATAGACGGCCACACTGTGACCATTCGGGGAAAATCCGAGCGTCAGCAGTATGATACAACAGGCTATGCTCTGAAGTACCAGAACGGGGAGAAGATCTACGAAGGTGATGTGCTCGGAGAAAAAAAGGTCTGGACAGCCGGTCCACTGACAAACGGCCTGTTGACAACACTCAAAATTTCAGCACTCTCAGCCATTCTTTCGCTTCTGATCGGGACGCTGATTGCTTTTATGAAGCTTTCGAAATATCAATTTCTCAAAGACATTTCCACGGTGTATATCACGGTAATTCGCGGCACGCCGTTACTGGTTCAAATTTTTATTTTTTATTTTATCGTTGCGACAATTTTTGATATTCCCCGATTTTATGCCGGGGTCATCTCGCTGGGAATCTTTTATGGGGCATATCTGGCCGAAGTGTTGCGCGGCGCCATTCAGTCGATCGACATCGGGCAGTACGAGGCGGCCAAATCGCTTGGGATGAATGTGTGGACGACCATGCGCTACATCATCATGCCTCAGGCCCTCAAGCGGGCGCTCCCCGCCCTGGTAGGCGAAGTGATTGCTCTGGTCAAAGACAGTTCACTGGTTTCGGTTATTTCCATCACCGATCTGACCAAGGTCGGACGGGAGATTGTCGCCAATACGTTTAGTCCTTTTGAGACATGGATCATCATTGCATTGATATATTTTACGATTACGTTCTCCCTTTCCATCGTAGGGCACCGAATCGAAAAGCGGATGCGGGAACAGGGAGGATACTAAACCAAATAGCTGCATCGGTGTTAAAATGACGCGTATATCAATTAATTATCTGGAGTTCCCCATGCCAAAACTACAGCAAAAGAATGAAATTATTTGCCCCAATTGCCAAACAGCCTTCAAGGTCGATGAAGCTGGA
>CAZRUT010000160.1:0-3534 GCA_964603215.1 uncultured Nitratifractor sp. | reverse complement strand
CATTTTGACCGGCTTCGCGATGAAATGTACGAAATGTTCCCGCGTCTTGACGGAAAAAAGCAGCAAATGGCCGGAACCCTCAGTGGGGGAGAGCAGCAAATGCTGGCTATCGCCCGGGCACTCATGAGCCAGCCGAAACTCCTCATGCTCGACGAGCCCAGCCTCGGGCTGGCTCCCAAGATCGTCGGGGAACTTTTTGAAGTGATTACCGAACTCAAAGAGAAAAAAGGGATCACAATCCTCCTCGTCGAACAAAACGCTTTTGCGGCTCTGGGGATTGCCGACTACGGCTATGTCCTTGAAAACGGCTCCATCACCCTCGAAGGAAAAGGCTCCGAGCTGCTGGGGAACGACAACGTACGCAAAAAATACCTCGGCGGATAGCACATCCTCCCGCCGATCATGGTTCAAAATCCGCGCATCACTGGCCATCTCTTTGCCTTTGTAACGATTGCTATCTGGAGTGCTGCCTTTGTGGTCAACAAAGTGCTTGTTGCCCACATCACCCCTATTGAGATCATGATCTTCCGTTTCGCGTTGGCATACGGGGCGCTGATGCTCCTCTATCCTCACTGGCATCTTCCCCGTGCGTTTCGGGATGAAGTGTTTTTCTTCATCTTGGGCTTTTTGGGCATCTTTGTCTATTTTTTGTTCGAAAATTATGCACTCAAATACACTCAGGCCACCAATGTGGGGCTTTTTATGGGGACCATCCCGCTACTGACAGCTTTGATCGCCCATCTCATCCTTCCTGATGAGTATTTTTCAAAGAAACTTCTTTTTGGATTCGTATTGGCCATGATCGGGATGGGATTGATTCTTTTTGAGGGGCACCAGTTTGCACTTCGCTTCAAGGGAGATATGCTGGCCCTGATGGGGGCGCTGACATTTGGGACCTATTCGGCGATGCTCAAACGGGCTCCTTCCGGATATCATTTTATCGTGATGACCCGTCAAAGCTTTCTCTATGGCCTTCTTCTGATGCTTGTGTGGCGTTTATGGGATGGGACACCCATTCAGTTTGCACCCCTGCTTGAACCCGTTGTGTGGACCAATCTGGTCTATCTCGGTTTGATTTCATCGGGATTGGCCTTTGTCCTCTATCAGCAGGGTATTGAACGGATCGGATCCATAGCGGCAAGCCACTACATTTACCTGGTTCCGCTGCTGACGGCCATTGTCGGTGTGTTGGTGCTTGGCGAACACATTACATCCACCATGATCGTTGCTGCCGGTTTTATTTTGGCCGGATTGTATGTTTCGCAGAAATAAAGGGTACTTTTAGGGCGCCTTTAATACATTTTAAGGTTGCACCTTATATAATACTAAACAATATTAATCCAAAAAGGCCCCTCCAATGAAAAAGATATTTTTCGGTTTATTGGCGATCACGCTGCTTTCGGCAGCAACGCTGACAGCGGGCAAGAACAGTGCGCCGGCCAATTCTCCGGTTGTACCGGTAAGCACCAACCCGCTCTACATTGGGATCGGCGGCGTTTGGAGCATGACCAGTCTCAACTGCCGTTGCCGTGGAGGACAGCGGCTGTACGACAGTACCAATTTCGGAGGCATGATCCGCTTGGGGTATGATATAAACCCATTCTTCGGCATTGAAGCCCGCTTCCTCAAATCAAAATTCAGCAAACAGTTTGCCGAGACGACCCACTATGGACTCTACCTGAAACCCCAGTACCACATAACCAATGCCATGAATATTTATGCGCTGGCCGGCTATGGCCATACCACCATCGATACGCTCTGCAAATTATCGCGCTATGACAAAAACGGCTTCAGTTTTGGTGCCGGAATAGAATATGATTTTGCTGCTGCCGACGGTCAGGGCGATGCCGAAGAAGGATGGGGCATGTTTGCCGATTACCAAAATCTTCTGCTGGACAAAGGACCCAACAAAGTGCGATCCAATATTTTCAGTATCGGCATTACGTACGACTTTTAAGGGCATCTTTCCTGTATTGCCGTCTCACACGCTCCTTTTATGCATGAACCTGCTATAATGCGATTCAGTTTTCTGCGAATGTGTACGACGCCAAGGGCTTGCCCCTTCTTCTCCTTTTTCAAAAACAATTCAATCCAAAGTGAACAACATGAAATTTAAAGACTTCAATCTCAAGCCGGCTATTCAGGCTGCCGTGGATGCAGCAGGCTTTCGCGAGCCAAGCCCCGTCCAGCAAGAGGCCATCCCCCTGATCCTGCAAGGGCACGACATCATTGCCCAAGCCCAGACCGGCACAGGGAAAACCGCTGCATTTGGTCTGCCGATCATGAGCATGATGGAGGCCGATCAGGGTGTCCAGGGGCTCGTCATCGTCCCCACCCGCGAGTTGGCCATGCAGGTGAGCGATGCACTCTACCAGTTTGGCCGCGCAGCAGACCTGCGCACCGCGACGGTATATGGCGGAACCCCTTACGGCAAGCAGATTGAACGGATCCGGAATGCTTCCATCGTGGTGGCCACTCCCGGACGGCTTCAGGACCTTTTGCAGGGAGGGAAAATCAAAATCAATCCCACCTTTGTTGTGCTGGACGAAGCAGATGAGATGCTGGATATGGGATTTCTCGACGAGATTAAAACCATCTTCTCCTTCCTGCCAAAGCAGCGCCAAACGCTCATGTTTTCCGCGACAATGCCCCAGGCCATCCGCACGCTGGCCGAAGCGATCCTCCATGACCCCAAGACGGTTTCCATTACCCAGTCCGAGAGCACCAACACCGCCATCACTCAGCTCTACTATGTCGTGCAGGAGCGGGAGCGGGATGATGCCTTGGTGCGGTTGATCGATTACAAAAATCCCGCAAAGTGCATTATTTTCTGCCGGATGAAAAAAGAAGTCGATCGCCTCGCTGCCCATCTCACATCGCAGGGATTCAAAGTCGCCTCCCTACACGGCGACATGGAACAGAAGCAGCGCGAAGTGACCATCCGTGCTTTCAAACAGGGATCGATTGATCTCTTTGTTGCCACCGACGTGGCGGCCCGTGGCCTGGATGTCCATGACGTCACCCATGTATTCAACTTTCACCTGCCGTTTGATTCCGAAAGCTATGTCCACCGCATCGGCCGTACCGGACGCGCCGGAAAGCACGGTGAAGCAGTCACACTGGTTACCCCCAACGAACTGCGCACCATCAAACGGATCGAGCGGGATGTCGGCACCCGCATGGCTTCCGAAGTAATCCCCACCCGCCAGGAACTCCAAGCCTCCAGAGACAATGTGCTCTTTCATGACATTGCCCACACCCCCATCACCGAAGAAGGGATCGATCTGGTGCGCACGCTTCAACATGAGCTTGACATCGTCACCATTGCGCAGCTTTTGGCCACGTATGTCCTGAAAGAAAGCGCCGTCAGCGGTCAGGAAACCATCGGATTCTCCCGCGAAGAAATTGAGCGCCTCATCGAGCGCGCCCGCCACGATCGTAGCGGCCACCATCGCTCCAAGCGCCATGGTCACCCCAGCCGCAACCGAAACAGAAACCACCCAAAAAACAGCCGCAACCGCAATCGATCACATC
>CAZRUT010000159.1:0-3547 GCA_964603215.1 uncultured Nitratifractor sp. | reverse complement strand
GATTTGGTTTTTAACAGGTTATACATTTTCGCCCCTTTTTGCTCATAGAATTGATGCCGCGAGAACATCTCCCGTTATTATAACATAAAACCATGGCAAAATAGTGTCGTTCTCAGAAAAAATCAAAATTTCCAATCATATGCAGCGTGTATTCCATCCAAATCACCCCATGCATCCTGGTGATAACGCACACGGACATCCGCACGTATCGGTCGATAAAACCGATGCTCAAAAAGCCCTTTTCCGTGCAATCGGTCCTGATACGTATAGGCACGGTCGTAGCAATAGTAACCACCGTCAAACACAAAACCATGTCGATCAAAATAACCATAGTGGTACCCGTACTGATCATCAAAAGCCGCGTGCGTGTAGCGATACGTCAGATACCACTGGCGGCGGTAGTGGGGGTAGGCATGCTGGCGGTGCGGCAGAGACGGAACCCACCGATAGGGATCACGACCCGGAGTGACATAGGCTTCATCGTACTGTCCCCGGTCATCCACAAACCAGCCGTTGCCGACATAATGGCCCAATTTTTTCGTTTTTTCGCCTATCCGATGTTTCGATGGCGTGCGACGCGCTGTGTGTGGCCGGGATTCATGTGTCGGGCGAGTACGGTGGTGGATGCGTCGATATTGCGCCCGTGAATAAAAGGTACGCCGGTCCGCCTGCGTCGCAGGGGCATGTGTGGCCGACGCTGCCGTGCGGGATACCGCTATGTGGTGATGCCAACCCGTGCGGTGGTACGTCGGGGTGTGCGTCTGTTTCCTGTGTATTTCCATCCGGTTACGCATCTGTGCGATCCGTTCCGATGGGGTCATTGCGTTCAGGGAAATCATGGCGCCGGCCAAAACGGCTGCGGTGGTGATCATGCGTTTCATGGGGTACTCCTTGTGGGATCTTTCGTATTTGCCTGACGGGCGGCACTCGGTTTTTTGTGTTGCAACATCCGAAGTATAAACAAAGATCGTGAAGGTGCCGTGAAGAAAGTGTGGAACGATTGTGGAATCATGTTTTGCTTGACATTGGGCGCAAACCCGGATACCATAACGGTAATTTTCTAAAGGGCACATCTCATATTATGAGAGGTGCCCTTTGGAAGTACCCTTGACAAAACCAAGACGGAGTCGCGTTGCATGTTCAGTGAAAAAAACATCCCCAGACTCATTGTCCTGACGCCCATGGTAGCGGTCATACTGATTGCGGCACTGACCGTTTACCTTTTTGTCACCAGCCAGTATCGCTATTTTGATGCCGAGAGTGCCTTGATCGAACACGATTATATTGCCCGCCAGAAAAAGCTCCTGCAACGGGAAGTTTCCATGGTGATCCACTACCTTGAGCAACACAAATATCTCCCAAAAACACACCTCCTCCGCTATATCGAATCTATCCGTTATGGCGAAAACGGCTACATTTGGATTCACGATACCCATTACTATCTCCGCGCCCACCCCTTTCGCCGGGCACGCATCAACACCAACGACATCAACCTTACTGATGCCATGGGCACCTACATTACCAAAGCGTTTGTCGATCAGACGGTTCGGCACCCCGGCGGTGTGTTTATCGAGTACTACTGGATCAAGCCCAATGAAACCGTCAGTTCCAAAAAAATAGGATTTTTCCGTCTCTATGCTCCGTACCACTGGGTGATCGGGACCGGCCTCTACGTCGAAGACATCCAGCATGCCATCCAGCGCAACAAAGCCAAACTCGAAAATCGCATTCGCAAATACATTCGTCTTGTCGTGCTCGTGACGCTGGGGGTTACGGCACTGGTCGGTACCCTGTCGTTTTTGATTTCGCAGCAGATCAACCGGGTTTTTGCCGACTATCAGGACCGCGTCCGGCGCAAAGAACGCCTTCTGGGGACCCTCAATGCCGAACTGGAGGCGCGCATCGAACAGGCCCTCAATCAGGCTCAGGAAAAGGAACGTGCACTGCTCCATCAATCCCGCCTGGCGCGGGTCGGAGTGATGCTCAGCATGATCGCCCACCAGTGGCGTCAACCCCTCAGCGAAGTCTCGGCAATTCTTATGGAGCTCGAAACCGCCTCCCGATTCAAACCGGTCAACCAGACGATGATTGCCGAAGCCGTCAGTGCTTCCAATACCCAAATCGATTTCATGTCCCACACCATCGATGATTTTCGAAATTTTTTCAAACCGGACAAAGTCAAAGTCAATTTTTCCGTCGCGGCGGCCTGTGATGCTGCCCTTTCACTGGCCGATGCCACCATCCGCAACGCCCACATCACCCTTCGGCGGCGCGTGATGCAGGACAGCACAGTATATGGATATGAACGGGAGTTTGCCCAAGTCATTCTCAACCTCATCACCAATGCCAAAGACATTCTCATCCAGCGTGCCATTGTCGATCCCGTCATCCGACTGACCATCGACCGGAGCGACGACACGGTGCAGGTAAGCGTCGAAGACAACGGCGGCGGTGTGGCGGCGGAAAATCTGGACAAAATTTTCGAACCCTATTTCACGACCAAGGAGGCTGCAATGGGAACCGGGCTGGGACTCTATCTTTCCAAAATGATCATCGAAAACAACATGCAGGGGCGCCTTTTCGTCACCCAAACCGACCAGGGGGCACTCTTCGTAATCCGGATCCGACATGCATCATGACACCCTGACACTTCTTCGGAGTTTCACTATTCTTTACGCCGAAGACGAACCGGGAATCCGCCGCAGGGTCGGTGCAACGCTCCGGTACTATTTTGGAACCGTTTACGAGGCATCCGATGGCGACGAGGGGCTGGATCTATATTACCGCCATCGTCCCGACATCATCCTCACCGACATCGAAATGCCGCGCAAAGGGGGCATCGCGATGGTAGCGCAGATTCGGGAAACCGACCACGACACACCTATTGTCATGCTGACGGCTTATACCAATGAGGAGTATCTGCTGGAACTGATCAATCTCAACATCAACCATTATATCCTCAAGCCCGTCCATGCCGACAAACTGCTCGGCGGCATCCAAAAAGCACTTGGCAACCGCCTCCGGCGTTGCCTTGATCTTGCCGAAGATCTCTGCCTCGACCGGGAACAAAGTGCGCTGATCCACCATCAAAACATTATCCCGCTGCGCAAAAGGGAAAAACATTTTCTTGAGCTCCTGCACGCCAACGACCGCCGCATCACCCTCTACGATCACATTGAAGAGCATTTATGGCCCGACCGCCCCATGAGTCCAGGTGCACTCAAGACTTTTATCAAAGAACTGCGTGCCAAACTGCCGCCGGGCACCATCGAAAACATCCCCCTTGAAGGATACCGCCTCACCCAAACCCACTAAAAACCCACCCCGATATGTCATAATGCAGGTACACCATAACATCACAAGGAGAACATCATGGTCAAAACATTACTCGTCGCGGCAACCGCTACCGCAACCCTCTTCGCCGGCGGCGTCACCAAACTCGATCTCAACGCCAAGTATGGCGCCAACAATTTCCACACCAAAGGGGCGGAACACTTCGCCAAACTGGTGGAACAATACACCAAGGGCACGGTCAAGATCACCGTGC
>CAZRUT010000158.1:0-3571 GCA_964603215.1 uncultured Nitratifractor sp. | reverse complement strand
GAAGTGTATGCTTCGACCTTTGACTTGCCTGCCCAAAATCATGTCCGCACGGCCGAGATGGTGATTGAGCGGGCCAAGCGCCGTGTCGAGATGGGCAAGGATGTCGTCATTCTGCTGGACTCCATTACCCGCCTGGCGCGTGCCTACAACACCACCACCCCCAGTTCAGGCAAAGTGCTCTCCGGCGGGGTCGATGCCAATGCCCTCCACAAACCCAAACGTTTTTTCGGTGCCGCCCGAAATATTGAACACGGCGGAAGTCTGACGATCGTTTCCACTGCCCTGATCGATACCGGGAGCCGGATGGATGAAGTGATTTTCGAAGAATTCAAAGGTACCGGCAACTCCGAAGTGGTCCTCTCCCGTCATGTCGCCAACCGCCGGATTTATCCGGCCATTGACGTCACCAAGTCCGGCACCCGCAAAGAAGAACTTCTGCTTGACCCCGAAACCCTCCAAAAAGTCTGGGCGATCCGCAATGCCATGCAAAACATGGAAGAAGTCGAGGGGCTCAAGTTCCTCTTCTCCAAAATGCTCAAAACCAAAAACAATACCGAATTCCTCTCGATCATGAACGACGGAGCATAGTCGATTGACGTGAACGTAGGGGTTTTTGATTCCGGTTTGGGCGGCCTGACTGTCGTGCGTGCGCTTCGGGAGCATGTGCCCGGTCTGGGGATCGTGTATGTCGCCGATACAGCCCATGCTCCATACGGAGACAAATCCCATGCACACATTCGCCGCCTCAGTGATGCCATCGCCCGCTACCTGATCGACCACCACCGTATTGACGCGCTTGTGGTTGCCTGCAATACCGCCACGTCGGCCGCCGCTACCCATTTGCGTGCTGTGTTTCCCGATCTGCCGATTGTGGGGACCGAACCGGGAATCAAACCGGCAATGCACCATACCCGCACCCAGAAAATCGGCATTTTGGCGACGCCTGCAACTTTGGCCGGCGATAAATATCAGGCACTGGCCGATCGCCTGTATCGTGATAGCGAACCGATCCTTTTTGAGCAGGCATGCCCCGGTTTGGTCGAACAGATCGAAGCAGGACATGCTGCGCATCCCGAAACCGAAGCGATGCTGGAGGCGTGGCTGGCGCCCATGCGGGCATCCGGAGTCGATACGATTGTATTGGGGTGCACCCACTACCCTCTGGTTTCGGAAACGATCCGCACGGTGATGGGATCGCATGTGGCACTGATCGAAACCGGCGAAGCGATCGCGCGGCGCCTCAAAACACTGTTGCCGGTCGAAACCGATGGAGCGACGGTGTCTCCTCTGCGTGTGTACGCGACCGGTGCGATCGATGCCGATGCGGTTCGGGCGATTCTGGACGACCGGACGATCCGTGTGGAGCCGGTGTCCATCGTGTAGCCACATCCGTCCCGCCCCGCAATAGATCGTGCGGCAGGCAGTTGCGCCGATGCCGCCGTTTCAGCGCCCCGATTCCTTCCGCGCGGCCCCGAATCGATCCCTCCTATATAATCCCCACTGCATCGCGGACAACGGCCATTTTTTCCCGAGCGATTTTTCGGGCCTTGTCGGCGCCGGCATGGAGGATGTCGCGGACAATGTCGGTGTGGTCGAGGTAGTAGGCTCTTCGCGCCCGTGCCTCGGCGAAATAATCCCAAATCTGTTGTTTGAGTTCTTGCTTGAAATGGCCGTATCCGAAATCGCCGCTGCGGTAACGCTGGGCGAGCTCCTGCTGTTCTGCAGCGTCCAAAAAGAGACTCTGGAGCGCAAAAATATTGTTGCCTTCCGGATGGAGCGGTTCGCCGAGCGGGGTGGAATCGCTGACGATTTTGTTGCACAGTTTCTGCAGCGGTTTTTCTTCCATAAAAATCGGAATATCATTGCCGTAGCTTTTGGACATTTTGGCGCCGTCGATTCCCGGAACGACGGCGACGTGATCATCCACTTTGTATTCGGGGATGACGAAGATGTCGCCGTGATCGTTGTTGAATTTGATGGCGATATCACGGGTCATTTCGACGTGCTGGATCTGGTCTTTTCCCACAGGGACTATGCGCGAATCATACAGAAGAATATCGGCGGCCATGAGTACCGGATAAGAGAAGAGCGCATGGTTGGGGTGGAGCCCTTTGGCGACTTTGTCTTTGTAGCTGTGGGCCCGTTCCAGCAGCCCCACGGGCGTATAGGCCGAAAGGATCCAGTAGAGTTCGAGCACTTCCTTGACATCGCTTTGTGCCCAAAAGGTGCTCCGTTCCGGATCGACACCGAGGGCAAGAAACGTGATGGCTGCATCCAGGGTATTGGCCTGGAGTGTTGCGCCGTCTTTGACCGATGTGAGGGCATGGTAGTTGGCAATGAACATAAACATATCGTTGTCATCTTGCAAATCCAGCATGGGTTTGATCGCGCCGAAATAGTTGCCGATGTGCAGTGTGCCGGAGGATTGAAGGCCGTTAAGTACGCGCATGGGGATTCCTGATAAATGGTTTGGCGCCATTATAGCAAAAAGAGGTTTTTAAGTTGCCGCGTCCGGAAGGATCCGGATATCCCATCGCCAAAAGCGTGCATTATGCAATGTCGTGGGCGACCTTGCGGGCATTGGCGATGCAGTCGTTGAGTCCGACCCCGTAGTAGGCATTGGCGCTGAGGTGGAGTCCGTCGTGCCGGCGGAGGGTGGCGAAGAGTTGCTCCATCCGTGCCAAGTGGCCCAGGCGGTAATTGGGGATGCCGCGTTCCCAGCGCTGGACATAGGTAACATCGGGCGGGGTGGTGATTCCCATGGTTGCATGAATCCCTTCGCGGGCCATTGCGATCAATTCCGCGTCGCTTTGGCGTGCCAGATCGGGATTGCGCTGCCCTCCGATCATGACCCGAAGGGCTTTTTTGCCTGCCGGTGCCCGGTCGGAAAAAATAGCGCTGTCCCACAGGACGCCGAGGATCTTCTGGTGTGCCGAGGCGGTCGTCAGGAGCCCAAAACCCCGGAGCGGATGATCGAGGCGGTCGTACCCCAGTCCGACGACGCTGATGGGTGAGTATTCGATGGCGTCAAGCTGTGCGGCCAGGTCGGCATCGAGGTCACGGAGGAGTTGGGCGGCGGCAAAGGCCGGGGTGGACAGGACAACCCGGTCGTAGTGCCGGGTCGCGCCCCCGGCGGTGAGGACATAGCCCCGATCGTCCCGTGCCAGTGCTGTGACCGGTGTGCCGGTGTGGATGTCGATCGCCATCGACCGAGCCAGTGCATCGATGAAAGCACCGACGCCGCCGCGGAAGCTCATCAGCACCCCGCCGGGGCCGGCTTCTTTTTTCCGTTTTTTGATCATGCCTTTGAACAATCCGCCGTAGGTGCGCTCCAGTTTGACCACGGCCGGAAACGCCGCTTCGACCGAGATTTTGTCCGGTGCCGATGCGAATACCCCGGCGACCATCGGATCGAGGAACGTATCGGTCATTTCGCGCCCCACGCGGCGGGTACCGAATGACTGGAGCGTTTCATCTTCTGTATCGGTTTTGGGGGCAATGAAGGGCTCTTTGAGGACCCGAAGTTTGCCCCGCCAGGAGAGGAGGGGGGTTTTGAAAAATGCCCCGGGAG
>CAZRUT010000157.1:0-3596 GCA_964603215.1 uncultured Nitratifractor sp. | reverse complement strand
TGGAACGGGGATGAGTGTGGCGGCGGCTGGCGGAGTGCTGGGGCTGGTGATTACACCGACAATGGCCCTGTTTTTGGTCGATTCATTTCGTGCAACCCCGCCGGAGCACGCTGCCGTTACCGCTGCATTGGGGGGTCGGACGATCCAGTATCAGCTTTATGTGTTGTTTGCATACCACCGCCGGAGCATGGGCGTGGCGTTTTCACTGGGATTGGCACGCGCACTGGGGGACACAATGATTGCGTTGATGATGGCCGGAAACAGCATTCAGATTCCGCATGCGTTGGGTGATGCGGTGCGCACGCTTACGGCGCATATTGCCTTGCAGTTTGCCGGGGACTTTGCCTCCATGGCGTTCCGCTCGATCTTTGCCAGCGGCTTGGTTCTGTTTGGCATGACGGTGGTTCTTCTGGGGATTGTGCATTATGTGCGGGATGACAACCATGCGCGCCGTTGAATGTCTGGCTGCGGGAATACTCCGGACCATGGCCGTCGTGGCGGTCGGTATCTTCGCGTGGATCATTGGATATATTGTATTTGAGGCATGGGGGGCGTTTTCGATGGACTGGATGACCCCCGGCGGTGTGCTGTGGTCGCCGATGGTCGGGACAGTACTGCTGGTGATTACGGCGGTGGCTCTGGCACTTCCCGTGGGGGTTGCGACCGGAATCTATTTGCGGGTGTATGCCACGGTGCGCGTCCGGAACATATTTGGTTTTTTGTTTGAACTGCTCGCATCCATCCCGTCGATCCTCATGGGATTGTTTGGTTTTGCGCTGGTTTTGATGCTGCATCAATGGTGTGCCGGCTTTCTTCCGTCGTGGGGCCTGGCGGCCGGATCGGTTGCGATGCTCATCTTGCCCTACCTGATCAAAGCGGTGGAACTTGGGATTATCGAAGCCCCTTCCGATCATGTTGCGTTGGCCTACACAATGGGCGCGACACGCGAACAGGTGCTTTGGCACATACAGTTCCCTGCTGCCCGAACCCATCTCTTCAAAGGAATTTTGTTGGCGGTTGGCCGCGCAGCCGAGGATACCGCGGTGATTCTCCTGACGGGCGTGGTGGCCAGCTACGGAATACCCGGATCACTCTGGGAGCCGTTCGAAGCGTTGCCTTTTTACATTTATACAACCACAGCAGAGTATGGATCACAGGGAGAGTTGGGGACAGTGTTTGTCGCGGCGGCACTGCTGGTAGGGCTGGGTGGTATTTTTGTTTTCCTGGCCGGTACAGTGGATGCACGCATATCAGGAGAAGCCCTGTGATCTCTTTGCACCATGTTGCCTGCGGATACCGGGAGAGCACGGTTGTGCGCGATGTGTCTCTGCAGGCAGAACCCGGGGCGATTACCGCGCTTTTGGCACCGTCGGGATGGGGAAAAAGTACGCTTTTGAAAGCCATCAACCGCCTGCATGATGTGGCATCGACCGGATTTTGGCACCATGGAGATATTCAGGTGACCCTTGGCGGTATCGCAATGGATCCGTACCATGCCGCCGTGGATCCCTACAGCCTGCGTCGGAAAATTGCGTATGTGTTTCAGTCACCGACTGTCTTGCCAATGAGTATCGAAGCCAATGTTGCCTTTGGGCTCAAGCTGGCCCATATCCGTGATGCACAGGCAATCGCCCGCCGCGTTCGGTCCGCCCTGAAAGAAGTGGGCTTGTATGATGAAGTGCATCACCGCCTGGATCAGCCGGCTTCGGCGCTTTCATTGGGCCAAAAGCAGCGCCTTGCCTTTGCCCGGGCACTGGTGTTGGATCCGGAGATTTTTTTACTCGATGAGCCGACATCGTCTCTCGATGACGCCGCAACCGGGCGGATCGAAACGCTCATGCAACGCCTCAAAATCGACCGTACGGTTCTGCTGGTTTCTCATGATACCCGCCAGATCGGCCGTGTTGCAGACGCAGTCATAAAACCCAAGTAAAATACGCTACAATACGGCGTAAAAAAACACAAAGGAGACACAATGGGTATTTTCAGCTCCATCATGCACAAGCTTGGATTTGGTGATGAAGAAAAACAGGAGGAAGCCGTCGTCGAGGCAGCCCCGGAGGCAGCAGAAAATTTGGCTGAGACATCGGAACCGGACGTGCAAACCGGCGGCGAAGCAGTGGCGGTTGACGTCGTGGCTGTTCTCACCGGCAAAGCAGCCGACAATCCCGAAGAGCTTGACTGGAAAACGTCGATTGTTGACCTTATGAAGCTCCTGGATCTGGACAGTTCATATGCACACCGCAAAGAGCTGGCCGGTGAGATGGGTATCGACGGATATCACGGTACCGAAGAGCAAAATATTGCGCTTCACAAAGCTGTTCTGGCCAAATTGGCTGCCAACGGCGGTAACATTCCGGCCGACCTGCTCGACTAACCCCAATGTCCGCAAGGCGCTCCGGCGCCAAACCGGACGTGCATCACATTCCCCCTCTCATTTTCCAGCATCGGATAAGGAAATTGTGATTGTGTTCGCTTATTTTTTCTTGAGAATACGCTGAATGATCGCTTCAAGTTTTGCTTCGGTAGGCATGCCCGGCACGACACCGGCCAATGCACCCCGGCCGTCAAATACCAGCAGGTAGGGGATGTATCCTTTCCATTGGGCCCTTTGTGCAATGTAGTTGACGAACGATCCGGCATCAGCCGAGGCAACAACATCGTAGTTGATCGGCTTTCCGGCTGCACGAAAGGCCTTGAGGGTTGCGATGGGTTGCAGAAGGGACTGTTTCTGGGCAGGGGTTTTTGCCTTGTTGTTCATGTACCATGCCACCCGTTTCATGTCGATATTTTTGGGATCCTTGACATACGCTTTGAGCTGATCGCGCGTGACGCTTGGGGTGGTTTCAAACGAAATGATTCGGAGCTGGTCCTTGTATTTCTCCTGCAGTGCAACATGGTGGGGAATACTCAGCAGGCAGGGGCCGCACCACGTCCCCCAAAACTCGATAAAGACAATTTTCCCCTGATAGGGTTCCGTGATGATGCCTTCCGGGATGCCCTTGAATGTCAACATTTTCCCGTGCAGGGTCGGGATGTGAAATACGGCACCTTCCGCATGGGCCGTCGTGCCCGCCAAAAAGGCGATCAGGAGTGCTGCGATGATTTTTTTCATGGTGATGTTCCTTGGTATGTTTTTGGGTATTGTAGCGGTTTTAGGTTATTTCTTGGCAAACATGCCATAGAGTGTGATTGCAATCCAAAAGATTTCGATCAGCATAGAGCCGAGATTAAAATGAACCAGCAGTGAAATGGTCAGCAGAATGGCTCCGATGAGGTTGAGGTACTGGTAACGAAAATCATCAAAATCAGCTCGCTTTGTCTGGAGCAAAAAATAAGCATACACAATAAACAGCATGCCGATAAAACCGGTGATTTGGTAAGCATCCATGGCGATTGTTTTCATGGCAGCATTGTAACAAAAGTTTGGTTGTATGTTTGCCATCCATTAGCCTATGTTAACGCATTCTATGATAGGATGAACCCCAACAACGACAAGGATGTACTTCGGAAATGAGTCTATTGGACAGTATCTCTATTGTGATCGCCTCCTTTCTTGCCGGAGCGATGAATGCGATCGCAGGCGGAGGAACATT
>CAZRUT010000156.1:0-3620 GCA_964603215.1 uncultured Nitratifractor sp. | reverse complement strand
TACCATTGTCGTGATAAGGATTGTGGCTTGCCGAGATCATAATCCCGGCATCGCAGCGCATACTTTCGGTCAGAAACGCAATGGCCGGGGTCGGGAGCGGCCCTACCTGCACAACATTGTATCCGACTGCAGTCAGACCGGAGACAATGGCGTTTTCAATCATATAGCCGCTGCGGCGGGTATCTTTGCCGACCAAAATACGGTTGGTTTTTGTCTGAGGGCGAAAATAGATGCCGGTAGCCATTGCCAGTTTCATCGAGGCTGGTGCGCTGACCTTGACGCCTGCTTTGCCGCGTACACCGTCTGTTCCGAAAAGTTTCACGTTGCTGTCCTTAGGGGAGTTCGAAGCGCTATTCTATCCAAAAATCGATTAACCCGTTCCCGGCAGGTGGAGGTGGTTAATAAATACTTAATAATCATTTCGATAGAATTCGCCACAAATTCCCGTCAAAACGGGCAGATACGATACAAAACACAGACCCCAAAGCACAAAAAGGAAACAAGCACCATGGCCAATCATAAATCCGCAAAAAAACGCATCAAGCAAACCATCAAGCGTACGGAAATCAACCGGTACTACCGCACCCGCCTCAAAAACATCGTCCGTGCCGTCCACGAAGCAGTTGATGCCGGGGACAAAAGTGCCGCCGACGCAGCGTTTGCAGTCGCCAACAAACAACTCCACCATTTCGTCAGCAAAGGGTTTCTCAAAAAGCAGACTGCATCCCGCAAAGTGAGCCGCCTGAACAAACGTGTCAACACGCTTGACGCCGCATAGTCTCCTCAATTTTTATACCCAAAATTTCTGTCGCGCCCCTTCTCGGGCGCACAACCCCAAACGCTTCTTCGTAAGGCATAATGGATGTTCCGAGAAAAACTTCAACCCTTTATCGACCGCTTTGATGAGATCAATGCGTTGCTCAGTGCGCCGGAGATTGCCCAAGATATCCAACGGATGACTGATCTGAGCAAAGAGCAATCCACGATTGCCACACTGGTCGAAAAAGCACGTGCGTATCTTGCCCTGCACGAAGCGATCGAAGAAAACAAGGGATTTCTGGGCGATCCGGAATTGGGAGAACTGGCCAAAGAAGAACTGGCCGATCTCGAACTCCGCCTTCCCGACCTTGAAGAAGCGATCAAAATTCTGATGATTCCCACGGATCCGAATGACGACAAAAACATTTATCTTGAATTGCGCGCAGGTGCCGGAGGAGACGAAAGTGCATTGTTTGTCGAAGATGTGTTCAAAATGTATCTGCGCTTTGCCGAGCGGCAGGGATGGCGGGTGGAGATTGTCAGCTCGTCGGAAGGGACGGCCGGCGGGTACAAAGAGATGATCGCTTTGGTCAAAGGAACGGGCGTGTACAGCAAGCTCAAATACGAAGCAGGCACCCATCGTGTCCAGCGTGTCCCCGAAACCGAAACACAGGGTCGGGTACATACTTCGGCCATTACTGTTGCGGTCATCCCTGAGGTAGACGATGTGGCGGTTGATATCCGGCCCAGTGATGTCAAAATGGATGTGTACCGCGCCAGCGGCCACGGCGGCCAATCGGTCAACACCACGGATTCGGCCGTACGCCTGACGCACATCCCGACTGGGGTTGTCGTATCGATCCAGGACGAGAAATCCCAGCACAAAAACCGTGATAAGGCGATGAAAATCCTCAAAGCCCGTGTGTACGAAGCCGAGCTCCAGGCCCAATTGGCCGAGACATCTGCTGAACGCAAACTCCAGGTCGGATCGGGTGACCGAAGCGAAAAGATCCGTACCTACAATTATCCCCAAAACCGCCTCACCGACCACCGCATCGGTTTGACCCTCTATGCGCTTGAAGAAATCGTCACCAACGGCACCCTTGATCCGGTCGTTGATGCCCTCATCGCCCATGCGCAGACCGAAGCGATCAAAGCCGCCGGGCTTTGATCGCTTCGGTGCACTTTCTCCTGCGCCGATATACTGTCTCAAGCGAAATTGGGATATATGCAGCAAGCCCTCCTATCCTGCCAACCGAGCTTTTGCTGCATCCAAGGTGATTCTAATCCACAATCCGGGATAATGGGGAATCGAGGGTCGCTTGCGTCCCTCCCCCATTCCTAATTTGCGTATGGTGCATATCACAAGGAGGTTGCCATGGAACATCACGCCATGCATGCCATCGAAATCGATGGTGACGAAGTGCCGGTTGCAGCATTAATTGATGCCTATGTTCAGCAAAAAACTGAAAAAAAAGAAGCCAAAAAGGCAGTGCGAAAACGCCGGAAGGAACAAGAGCTCAAACCTTATCAGGCAGAGCTGATCAAACTGCAAAAACATCTTGAAGAAACGGGTCAGAAAATGATCATTTTGTTTGAAGGACGCGATGCAGCCGGCAAAGGGGGAACCATCCGCCGGGTTGCACGCTATATGAATGAAAAGCATTATCGCATTGTTGCACTGGGCAAGCCGACCGAAGAGCAGCGGACACAGTGGTTTTACCAAAAATACATTCAGCATTTTCCTCATGCAGGTGAAATTGTTTTATTTGACCGCAGCTGGTATAACCGCGCCATGGTAGAGCAGGTATTTGGGTTTTGTACCGACAAAGAATATGAGGATTTCATGAAGGGGGTCAAGGGATTTGAAAAAGACTTGACCCGACAGGGGATTATCCTCATCAAGCTCTATTTTAGCGTAACCAAAGAAGAACAGGCACGCCGATTTGAACGGCGCAAGACCGACCCGCTTCGGCAATGGAAACTGAGTGAGATCGACGTACAGGCGCAGGAGCGATGGGATGATTTTACCAATGCAAAATATGCCATGCTCAAAAAAACACACTCCCACAATGCCCCCTGGACCATCATCCGTTCGGACGACAAGCAAAAGGCACGCAAAGAGGCAATCAAGGTGATCCTTTCGGCGGTTGATTATGCCGAACGGGATGCAACGCTGGATTTTGTTTTGGATGATGAGGTGGTGGTTTCCGGGGCTCGGGAAATCGAGATCATGGAAGCCCAGCGCGCCCAAAGCGGCAAATTTACAGGATAAGGAGCATACCGTGTCTAAAAAAAACAAAAAGACAGCGAAAAAAAAGAATCAACAATCCGTAGAGGCAGCCGAAACAGCCCCCAAAAAACCAGAGAAAATTCCCTCCGTCAAGCCCCAAAAGCCCCAGGGCAAACCTATGAGTACGGCCGAAAAAAAACGCCGTGCCGGCAAAGTACAGATTTGGGTCAAAAAAGAGACGTTGGAATATGAAAAAGAGTTGCATGCTTTGCAGGTTGAGCTGTTAAAGTTTCAAAACCATGTCAAAGACAAAGGCTTGAAGATTTTGATGATTTTTGAAGGGCGCGATGCAGCCGGCAAAGGGGGAACCATCAAGCGGATCATGGAGCACCTCAATCCCCGGGGTGCACGCGTGGTGGCGCTTGAAAAGCCCAGCGATGAGGAGGCGACCCAATGGTATTTCCAACGCTATGCCAAACATTTGCCCAGTGCAGGAGAGTTGGTGCTGTTTGACCGCAGCTGGTACAACCGCGCCATGGTGGAGCCGGTCATGGGGTTTTGTACCGAGCGCCAGCACCATAAATTTCTCAAAGACGCTCCGGAGTTTGAGGAAATGCTGGTCGATGAG
>CAZRUT010000155.1:0-3674 GCA_964603215.1 uncultured Nitratifractor sp. | reverse complement strand
CCGTGGAGGTTCAAATCCTCTCTGCCGCACCATGACCCATCCCGCGACATGCTATCTCCCCAACAATCTTTTTCTTGTACTTTCTGCAATAAAGCCGCACACATAGTGCATTACGAGACACAAAATAAGCAATATCCATGACAAATGAGCAATAGTATGTATGTTCTGGCACAAATAAAATATATTTCAAGAACTTGTAAGGATACTTTGTTTATGATTTCAGGACCATCAGGAGGGGCATGTGCTGTACACATGCTGCGGTTGGTGCCGTACAAGGCGGCCTAATCGATTCGTAAGGAAGTTTTTCCTACAATCTCCCGATTAAATTTTTACAAAGGACACAAGGATGACAAAGGCAGATTTTGTTGATCTGGTAAAAGAGAGCGGAGATTACGAGAGCAAAGCCGCAGCAGAAAAAGCAGTCAAAGCATTTACAGATGCCATCACGGCTGCATTGACCAAAAAAGAATCCGTATCTCTGGTTGGTTTCGGTACCTTTTCAACCGCCGATGTTCCCGCCAAAGAGGGAAAAATCCCCGGTACAGACCGCATGTATCAAAAACCGGCCCACACTGCCCCGAAATTCAAGTTCGGCAAAACCATCAAGGATGCAGTCGCCTAACACCATCACACAAAAGACCCCGAGGTTTTATCCCCTTTTTGGGTCTTTTCATCTTTCTTTGAGCGTTTTCTCACCCGCATATTCGCGTATTATTCTTTTCCAAACCAGCTTTTAACCCGTGCAAACACTTGATCGAATGCCCCCTGATGCGGACGGCTTTCCACCCCGAAGCTTTCTTGTATGGAGACAAGCATTTCCTTCTGTTCTGCCGTGAGCTGGTCAGGGAGGATCATTTTGATTTGGGCAATGAGTTTCCCTTTGCGTCCGCTCCGGACATCGGCTACCCCTTCATTGCGGAACACAAACTGTTCACGGTCGCGCGTGCCGGGCTTGAGCTTGAGTTCCAGTTCGCCCCGCAGCGAGGGGATGGTGATGGTCTCACCCAGGACGCACTGGGTGAAAAAGACCGGTATTTCAATGTAGATGTCATTTCCCTCTCGGACGAAATGGGCATCATCTTCCACAAAAAAGGTAAGGTAAAGATCGCCGCGCCTACCGTGCCGATCCTCATTGCCGTAACCCTGCATGCGGAGGCGGTTGCCGGTATCGACTCCGGCCGGAATGTCGATGGTGACGGTTTGTTCCTTGTGGGTGTAGCCCGTGCCCCGACAGTGCGGGCACTGGTGTGCGGCCGTCTGCCCGACGCCGTGGCATTTGGGGCACTCCTGCGCAAACGTCATGAACCCCTGCCGCATCACCACCTGCCCCTGGCCGCCGCAGGTGGCGCATGTTTGCATGGTTCCGTGTTCGGCACCGGTACCGCCGCAAGCGTCACAGGGGACTTTGTAGCGGACGGTGATCTCTTTTTTGGCCCCAAAGACTGCTTCATTGAAATCCAGCCGCAACTCCATTTCGAAATCCAGTGCATACTTGGCCGAAGGGTCGCGCCGGCGCTGGCTGCTGCCGCCAAATCCTCCCCCAAACATGGAATTGAAAATATCCATGATGTCATCCATACTGTTGGCATGGAAACCGCCGCCCTGACGCTCCAAGCCTTCTTTGCCGTAGCGGTCGTAGATTTGGCGTTTTTCTTCATGACTGAGGATTTCGTACGCTTCGTTGATGTACTTGAATTTTTCTTCGGCTTCGCGGTCACCCGGGTTTTTGTCGGGATGGTATTCGACGGCGAGTTTTCGGTAGGCTTTTTTGATTTCGGCTCCGCTGGCATCGCGGCTGATGCGCAAAATTTCGTAATAATCCATGGATTGCATCGGTAGTGACTCCTGAATTTCGGGATATTTTAATGTTTCAGATCGGTTTCTTCGGGCGAATTCTACCATATTTGTAGTATAATTATCCCAACATTAAATCAGAGGAATTTTATGATCACCCACATAGTATTTTTTGCGTTCAAACCTGAGAACCGATCAGAGCATATCGCCGAAGCGAAGCGCCGTATTGCGGCCATGGAGGGACAGATTCCTACACTCCGTTCCATCGAGCTGGGTGAAAATTTTTCCGACGAAGCGCGTGCCATGGACCTGGCATTGACTGCCCGTTTTGACGATCGCGATGGCTTGGCGGCCTATGCAGTCCACCCGGTGCATCGTGCCGTGATCGCGTATATTCAGACTGTGGTTGCATACACCCGCGTCGTCGATTACGCATCGTAGCGGGCGGTTGGGATCATGCAGCGCTACAAAGTCGAACCGTTCGAGAATCTGGTTGCGGCATTCAATGCTCTGCCGGGTATCGGCAAAAAAAGTGCCATCCGTCTGGCATACCACATTGCCATGGTGGACGGTTTCAGCGGGGTCAAGCTGGCCCATGCGATCGAAGACGGGATCAACACCATCCACAAATGCCTCAACTGCCACAATATGAGCGAAGATGAACTCTGTTCCATTTGTGCCGATGTGGGCCGCGACCGGAGCAAGCTCTGTATCGTCCAAAGCGCCAAAGACATCCTCAGCATTGAAGAAAGCGGTCAGTACCATGGCGTCTATTATGTGATTTCAAAGCTCGAAGACATGGACACGGCCCATCTGCTGCATGCCACCGAAGGGGTTGAAGAAGTGATTTTTGCCTTTCCGCCCAGCATTGCGACCGATACAATGATTCTCTATATCGAAGAGAAACTTTCCGATCAAAGGCTCCTCTTTACCAAAATTGCCCAGGGAGTTCCGACGGGCGTAGAGCTGGAAAATGTGGACATGATGTCGCTGGGGCGGGCTCTGGAAGCCCGGGTGCGGGTGTGAAGGCTTCGTGCACAGGCCGGTATCAGCACAGTGCGTCGAGGTATGCCTGGATGAATGATCGAATATCGCTGTATACAAATGAATCTTTGTAATCCTTGATCTTGCCGCCGGCGGCATTGGGGTGGCCGCCGCCGTTTCCGATCCGGGCAGCCATGGCAGAGACATCGAGTGCGTTGTTGCTGCGCAGGGAGAAATTTCCCCGGCTGTTGACATCCATATAAAAGGCATATTCTGGATTGGCCGAGAGGAAGGCGTTGCCGATCAGGGATGTGTTGCCGGCATGGTAGGTGAGGATTCCCCTGGCATCGCCGCAATGGATGCCGAGGCGGGCTTTGTCGGCTGTGAGCAGCCGGGTGACGTAGTGGGCAACCAGGTTGTCTTTGGTATCGTTCCGGTCCGAGCGAAAAAAAGATTTTTTGATTCCATGCAGGTCGTCATCGAGGGCAATGGGTGCTTCGGGGAGCTCGGCCCGCTCCCGGGCAGCATCGATCAGGCGGAGTTTGAAGACACGGTCTTCATCGGGAAAGAGCACCCGGTTGATCTCCCGGGCTCCCGCGATCATTCCCAGGCCCACTTTGCCGTATTCAAACAGAGGATCATCGCTTTGCCAAATGTCGATGGCATTGATTGCCTGCACAATGGTGCGCCATTGGCCGTCGGAGTCAAACGGACCGCGGGACTGGAGCCAGTCATATGTGATTTGGGTGGCGCATCGCCGGGTATCGAGGGTGTACCAGGCAAAACGCTCCGCCGTTTTGGCACCGGTGCCGTGGTGGTCGAGAAGCTGCAGCTTGGCGCCGACGGCAAGGGCTTCTTTTTCGATCCAGTTGGCTTCTTTGGTACTGAGGTTGAGA
>CAZRUT010000154.1:0-3676 GCA_964603215.1 uncultured Nitratifractor sp. | reverse complement strand
ATATGCCGTTCAAGGAGCGTGTGCTGGAGCTCAAGTATACCTTTATGACCCAGGCCGATGCCTTGCTGCACGGTGATCTGCATACCGGATCGCTGATGACCAATGCCGAAGCGACCTACATGATCGATCCCGAGTTTGCCTTTGTGGGGCCGTTTGGCTTTGATATCGGTGCACTGCTCTCCAATCTGGTACAAAACTATATTCACCATGACATCGTCACCGGCAACGCGAAACACAAAGCCTGGCTGATCGAGACCATTCGTGATACATGGACATTGTTTGAGGAAAAATTTTTGGCACTGTGGCGTCAGACAGAACATTCGGCTCTGATCATCCCCGGATTATTGGATGGTGAGAGCAAAGAGGCATTGATGCAAAAGTTCATGCTGGGGATTCTACATGACACGATTGGATTTGCCGGCTGCAAGATGGCACGCAGAATCTTTGGGATTGCAGGCGTAGCCGATATCCGGGGTATCGAAGATCCGGATGTGCGACAGCAGGCTGAAGAGCGGGTCTTTGAGATCGCCAGAGGGTTTGTGATGGAGCATGACCGTATCGATTCGGTGGATGAAATTATTGAGAGGATCAAAGGATAAGATAATGGATGGAACATACAGAGCATTGTGGCTGACGGAACGTGGTGATCTGGAGGTGATCGATCAGACAAAACTCCCTTTTGAGTACGAGACCAAGGTGGTGACCCATGCGGACGAGTCCGTACGCGCGATCAAGGATATGACCGTCCGGGGGGCAGGAGTGATCGGCAATGTGGCAGCATTTGGTGTGTACCTTGCAGCCAGAGAAGTGCAGGGGAATATCGAGGCACTCAGACCGCTGGCGCAAGCGATCCGTGACTCCCGCCCCACGGCGGTCAACCTTATGTGGGCGGTGGACAGGATGATGGCATTGGCCAAGACAAGCGGGCTTGCCGGGGACGCACTGATAGACGCACTGAGAAAAGAGGCGATCTTGATTGCCGATGAAGATGTGCTCAGGACGGAAAAGATAGGTGCGTTCGGTGCAGACATCATTGAGCGCACCATGGAGGAAAAAGGCCTGGAGACATTCAACTTTCTCACCCACTGCAATGCCGGATGGCTGGCAATCGTGGATAGCGGCACTGCATTGGCACCCGTGTATGAAGCCCAAAAAAGAGGCATCGATATCCATGTATGGGTTGATGAGACCCGACCGCGCAACCAGGGGGCCAACCTCACCGCATGGGAACTCGCCCAGGCAGGGGTCAAGCATACGGTGATCGCTGACAATGTCGGCGGGCATCTGATGCAGCACGGGATGGTCGATATGGTCGTCACCGGTGCAGACCGTGTTGCCCGAAGCGGCGATGCGGCCAACAAGATCGGGACTTATCTCAAAGCCCTCGCTGCGCACGACAATGGAGTGCCGTTCTATATCGCACTGCCGGCCTCAACATTTGATTTTGCTATTCTGGATGGAGTCGGGGAAATTCCGATCGAGATACGGGATGAACATGAAGTCAAATTTATGCGTGGCATCGACGGGGACGGGCATGCTGCCGAGTTGCAAATCGTCCAAACCGATTCACCCGCGCGCAACTATGGGTTTGATGTCACCCCTGCCAGACTGATCACAGGGCTGATCACGGAGCGCGGTGTCTGCGATCCCCGCGCAGAGGCAGTTGAGGCGATGTTTGGGGATCTGATCTGATGGAGGGGGTCGTCAAATACGATGTGACATTCAACAAAAGCAAGGCACTGAAAGCATCCGTGATTGCCCCCATTGAGTCCTGCCGCGCCAGACTCTACGCCATGGGCCTGATCGGCGCCTATCCGGACGGACTCGGATATGGAAATATCAGCCGCCGCAGGCATGAGGGCCGCTTCGTGATTACCGGTACACAGACCGGTCACCTGCCCAGATTGACACCCCGACATTATGCTTATGTAGAGGCATGCGATGACAAAAACTTCTGTCTGACAGCCTCCGGCGCATCCCGACCCAGCTCCGAAGCACTGACGCATGGCACCATCTACAGGCTGAGTTCCGATATTCGTGCCGTGATGCATATCCATTCTATGGCACTGTGGCGGTTTATGCTGAATGGTCATTATTTGCGCACGGCAAAGGTGGAGTATGGCTCGGCTGAGATGATCGAAGAGGTTGAGCGCATCTATGCCGCTACGGACCCGCTTGCCAATCCGATTTTTGCGATGGCGGGCCACGAAGAAGGGATTATCTGTTTCGGGCGGAATATGGACGAGGCCGAGCAGTCACTCTATGCAGTGCTGGGAGCATATTTAAATCAATCACAATAAGATGCCTGTTGTCAATGGCGCTGATTAGAGGTGCCTATACGTCTTTTCAAATCACGGGATGCGAGAGAAACATCGAACGCAAGCTGTCTTGTACTGCCATTGAGGTTAACCCCAATTTCATCAACGATAGGATATAGTCTCTCCATGATCCACCACCAGAATTTTCTTTGAAGTGAGTAGCATTATGTCTGAAACCGCCCCGGAAATCCCGATCCGAAAACCGCGCTTTACCCATTTGCATCTGCATACCGAATATTCCCTGCTTGATGGTGCCAACAAGATTAAAGTGCTGGCCAAAAAGGTCAAAGAACTTGGAATGGATTCGGTGGCAATGACCGACCACGGCAATATGTTTGGGACGATCGATTTCTACAACACCATGCGTCAGGAGGGTATCAAGCCCATCATTGGTATGGAGGCCTATCTCCACAACCAGGAAGACTTGGGGGACAAAAGTGTCCGGCAACGGTATCACCTCTGCCTCTATGCCAAAAATGAAACAGGGTACAAAAATCTCATGTATCTCAGTTCCCGTGCCTATATTGACGGGTTTTATTATTATCCCCGTATTAATTGGGCGCTCCTCAAAGAACACCACGAGGGCTTGATCTGTTCTTCGGCATGCTTGCAGGGGGAGATCAACTGGAACCTCAACCTCTCTGAGCGCAATGTACAAAATGGTGCCAAAGGATACGCAGAGGCCAAGCGGGTGGCGCTGAAATACAAAGCACTTTTTGGCGAAGACTTCTATCTGGAAATGATGCGGCACGGGATTGGCGATCAACAGCGGATTGACAAGCAGATTATTCAACTCTCCCAGGAAACCGGTATCAAGATTGTCGCCACCAACGACACCCATTACACCGAGCAGGAAAACGGCGAAGCACATGAGGCATTTATGTGCATCGCGATGAACAAACTCTATGATGACCCGGAGCGCCTGCGCCATTCCGTGCGGGAATTCTATGTCAAATCGCCCGAGGAAATGGCAAAACTTTTTTCTGATATCCCCGAAGCGCTTGCGCATACGCAGGAGATTGCCGACAAGTGCAATCTTGAGATTCGGCTGGGCGATCCAACCCCTCCCAATTTCAAGTTTGCCCGCGAACGTGCCGTAGCGATCGGCATCGAGCTGCCGGAGCCCGATCGGGAGTATTCGCTGGAAAACGATAAAGTATTGTTTACCTACTTGGCGCGCCAGGGACTTGAAACGCGCCTTGCGATTATCCCTGAGGCACAGCATGCTGCCTACCGTGATCGGCTTGAGCGGGAGATTGCAGTGATCAACAGCATGAAGTTTCCCGGCTATATGCTCATCGTCTGGGACTTTGTCGACGTAGCCAAACAACGGAAGATCCCCGTTGGTCCCGGACGGG
>CAZRUT010000153.1:0-3681 GCA_964603215.1 uncultured Nitratifractor sp. | reverse complement strand
CTACGACCGAGACGGCATTCATCACGCCATCGACCTTGGCGATCATGGAGCTTTGTGGAATGAGGGTCGGATGAACACGCAGCTCAATGCCGCTCTCGGCTTTTTTTGCGATACCCAGCAGCTTGATCTCGTAGCCAAATTCCTTGGCAAATGCTACATCAGTTTGGGTAATGTGTTCAATGCCCTCGATCAAAATATCTTCTGGCTTGGCATCGATCCCGTATGCAATGGAAGCCAGGATCAGCAGCTTGTGTGCCGCATCGAACCCGCCGACATCAAAGGTAGGATCCGCCTCTGCATATCCCAGCTTCTGGGCTTCACGCAGTATTTCGTCATACTGCGCACCCTCCTGGATCATTTTGGTAAGCATGTAATTGGTGGTACCATTCATGATGCCTTGAATCGCGAGAATATGATTGGCGGCCAGGCCGTTACGCAAGGCCCCGATCACAGGGATTCCACCGGCAGTGCTCGCTTCATACATCAGGGGAAGATCGCCTGCTATTGCCTGAAGTTCATAGCGATGATATGCAAGCAGGGCTTTGTTGGCAGTAACGACTGCTTTGCCGTTTTTGAGTGCCTTTTTGACCAGATCGTAAGGCTCCGCTACTCCGCCCATTAACTCAACTACAATATCTATATCGGGCGCATCTATTATCGACATTGGATCATCGGTAAGCGCAATAGATACACCCCTGGCTTTGGATAGATTTTTTACGGCACCCTTTTTGACAACGATCTTCTTGCCGGCTCTTGCTTCAATGATATCGGCATTGGCCTCCAGGATATTGGCCACACTGGTGCCGACGGTGCCGACACCGAGAATCCCTATTTTAATCATGGTGTCGCTCTCTTTTGAGTGCCAGGAGGTAGCGTTTGATGTTTTTGGCGGCCTGGCGGATGCGCTGTTCATTTTCGATCAGAGCAATCCGGACATATGCGTCGCCGTATTTTCCGAATCCGATTCCGGGGCTCACGGCTACCTGGGCTTTGAGGAGCAATTCTTTGGAAAATTCAAGCGACCCCATTTCGCGGGCGCATTCTGGGATCTTGGCCCAGATAAACATGCTGGAATTTGGTGCGCCCAGCTCCCAGCCCGCTTTGCCGAATGCCTCAATCATGATATTGCGGCGGTGGAGGTATTTGGGGATCACCTTTTCCGCGACGAGATGGCCGTACGTATCGAGTGCCACGGTTGCGGCAACCTGGATCGGAGTAAACATGCCATAGTCGAGCCATGACTTGATCTTCTGCAAAGCACCCACAAGCTTGGGGTTGCCCACGATGAAACCCACACGCCACCCGGCCATATTGTAACTTTTGGAGAGGGTAAAGCTTTCGACCGCCACATCTTTGGCGCCTTCGACTTGGAGAATGGACGGTGTTTTGTATCCATCGAACGTGATATCGGCATAGGCAATATCGCTGATGATGTAAAAGCGTTCCCGGCGGGCGATCGCCACCAGGCGGCGGTAAAAATCGAGTGTCACGGTGGCGGTAGTCGGATTGTGGGGAAAGTTGACCACAAGGTATTTGGGCTTGGGGACAGCATTTTTCAGTGCATATTCCAAGTCCGTAATGAAGCGATCCTCATCCACCTCGAATGTCTGCTCATCAAACGTCAATTTCATCTTTTCGACATTGCCGCCGGCGAGGATAAAGGCATAGGAATGGATCGGGTAGGTTGGATCGGGAACGATGGCGGTATCACCGGGGTTGGTGATGGCCTGAACCAGGTGCACATATCCCTCCTTGCTCCCCATCGTGGCAACTGCCTCCGTTTCGGGGTCGAGAACGACACTGTATTTGCGCAGGTACCATTTGGTGATTGCCAGACGAAGTTTATAAATCCCTTTGGAGGCGCTGTAGCCATGTACATGGGGTTTGCGGGCCGTCTCGATCAGTTTGTCGACAATGGGCTCGAGGGCCGGACCGTCGGGGTTGCCCATCGAAAAATCGATCACGTCTGCTCCGGCGCGCCGTTCAGCCATTTTGAGGTCGTTGACCACCGCAAAAACATATTTGGGAAGTCGGTTTATTTTGTCGAATTGTATCTCGTCAAACATAGATCACCATACCTTGCTCTTACTTAATTTTTGAAATACTTTGTGGGAAATCTCTTTGACTGTTCCTTTTTCGATCAAAAGAAAATGCTGTTTGCCGTCATTCAGATTTTTGCGTCCGGGCCCCGGGCTGAAGTCGATAAAGCCATGGCCGGTTGCCACAAGCCAGCGTCCCGTATTGGTATCGAAGGTTTGCGGATCTTTGGATGTAACCGTGCGCCGTTTCATGGTGATCAAATTCACAATACCCAGCCATGTTTTTTTGCGCGGCTTCAGGATGATGATTCTGGCTTTTGCCGCTTTTTCCCGTGCCGCTTTTTCCCGTGCCGCTTTTTCCCGTGCCGCCTTCTCCCGTGCTGCTTTCTCCCGTGCGGCCCGTGCGCGCATGGCTTGTTCTTCGGCAGCTTTTTGGCGGGCCTCGCGTGCGCGCATGGCCTCCTCTTCGGCGGCTTTGCGTTGTGCCGCTGCTTCCTGGGAACTGGTGGTTTCCACCGTCGGCAGTGCAGCAGTATCAGCGATCGAGGGAACTTCCGTTGCCAGCGGCTGCTCCGGGGCACCTTCTTCAGTTGCCGCAGCAAGTGCGTCATCAATTTTTTGCATTGAAGCATCCGTGGTTGCCGGGGGCGTCTGGCGCTGTGCTTCCAGTTTTTTGGCCTGTTCTTTGCGCACCTGCTGAATGATGTCATCCACGGTTTGCGCAGGTTGTTCGGCTGTATCCGCCGAAGTGTCGGGTTGTGAGGGTTCCGGCGTTGATTCCAGCGCAAACGCATTGTTGCTCATGTTCGCTTCCTCATGCTCCGATGACCCGGCGCTGCCATTGATATCGGAAGCACGGTCGCCGTCCATCCATGCGCTTGCACGGTGCAGGATTGAAGCAAAAAAGCCAATGTGTTCACCTGAGCGGCTGAGTGGGGCATGGTCGGTCTGCATGTTGGCCGAATAGGTTTGCCATGCTGCGAACAGCAAACCAACTACGATCAAGCCGATAATCAAAGGCTTGAGAAACTGTGGTGTGTGCCTGGACATGTTGACATCCATGATGACCGAGGGCTTATGGGGAGGATTCAGGTGGGCATCCTGTGATGGTTTGGGGGCCTTGGCTGCGGCATGCTCTTCAAAATAAGCGTGGCATGCTTCCCGAACATCGCTCAAATCCGCACGGTATTCCCGCTCCAGAATCGAGATAAAACCCAACGCCTGAACTTTGCGAAATCCGTTGAAGTCCAGGGCAAAAAGTTTCTCAAGATTTTCCGTAGACAGCCGTGTTTTTCGGCTAATGGCTGCGAGTGTGTTTTCTTCAAGAATATCATTCAGTTGCATAACTCATCCTCTGTATCAATATTGCAGCGGCAGCGCTGACGTTGAGCGAATCAAAAGGGCGTTTCATGGGGATCGACACGGTTGCATCGAGTTTGGGGCGGATTTTTTTGGAAATCCCCTTCTCCTCGTTGCCCAGTATCAGGGTCCGGCGGGGCACAAACGTCACCGTCGCAATCGACGCCCCTTCCATCGATGCACCATAATGGCGAAATCCCGTCTGGGAAAGCTCATGTAGTGCATCCAGAAGATTGGGGTGAATCCGAAACGGCATTTCCAGCAATGCCCCCGCACTCGTACG
>CAZRUT010000152.1:0-3685 GCA_964603215.1 uncultured Nitratifractor sp. | reverse complement strand
CAAACGCCCGAACCTCTTCCCGCACCGGCAGGTACACGCTGCCAACTTTGACGGCATAGCGTGCCAAATATGTTCCGGCATCCTTCTGGGCCACATAATGGCGTGCCAGCGCTGTATAGGCCGCCACATACCGATCCCGCATCGCCCCGTAGCGATCATAGTCGATCACAATACTCCGGCCATAACGTACTGCCCCCGAAGCAAACAATATATCCAGATGGATCAGTCCTTCGCAATAGTACGGCAGCACTTCGCCCACCTCCTGCCAGGCAATCAGCCCCACCGCCCGGGCAACAAGATCGTCCATCAGATGCTTGGTCATTGCCGCGTCCTCGTGGCGGAAAAAGGCCATCAGCCCGCCGGCGGTGGCTTTGAATTCTTCAATGTTTTTGAATTGCCCACTCCGGTTCATGGCCGTTTCAGTTTCCCTGTCGATCCAGAGGATGTGCCCGAACTCATGGCCGATCGTCGTGAGATCATACAAACGGTACCACAGATCCGGATGGGACACGGTCAGCGCCCGTTGCGCCCGGACAAACGGTTCACCCATCGTCTCAATACTCAGTGCCATGATCGGTTTGCTCTTTTTCCCCTCCAGCACAAAGTCGGCATACGCAAAAATCTTTTTGCCCAGCTCACCACTTACCTGCGTGTCATTGGGGACCACCTGTGCCGAAAACAGGCCGTTGAATTCGGCCGCATAATAGAGCATCGGCTGGCCGATATAGAGCTGCGCCTGATCGACCTGCAGGAGATTTTTCTGCATAACTTTTTCGGCATCCTTTCCCAGCTTCTGTGCCATATCGTGGGCAAAAAGCTTGATGCCGTTTCGGACACTGGCCTGGGCCTGCCGGCGCGGATTGATGATCCGCACATCCCACTCAAGCGCCACCGCTTTGCGGTAATGGTCTTCATAATATTCCAGAGGGTGGCCTACCTGAATCGGGGTTGTGATCGCCATCCAGCGCCGGTCCACTTCAGCCCATTTTCCGACCAGTTCCTCGACCACTGTATGGGAAAAGGCCACCCGCAGGGCGGTAAAATAGGCGATCCATTCGTGTTTTTGACCGTACACATCATCATCGTGCTGATCCAACAAAAGAAGCAGTTGGTCCAGCGCCATCACAACGGATGCCACCTCATCCTCAAATGCTTCCGCATAGGCAGCCGACCGGTACCGCGATGCATCTTTGACGAGAACGGAGTAGCTTCGGTCCGCCGTGTTGCCTTCTGCATCCCGATCCAACAGGCCGTTGGCATGCAGCATTTCAAACACTTTGGCATCGTCCCCGCCGAACAGAGCACTCAATTCCAGATTGACCGTGTGGAGGATGTGGGCGCTCCAGCGGCTTTGCCATTCACTCAGGCGCACTCCCACAAAATGCACGCCAAAGATCAGCGCCCGGTAAAATGGTGTCAAAAGCTTCTGCTGCTCCATCCACCCGATCAAACTCTCGTGCCGGGCAATATGCATCATGCTTACAAATCCATAGGCTAATTCTTTTTTGACCCGTATCTGTTTGTCATCGAAGCCCAGTCGGACCAGCACCTGTTCCAGGGCATCCTCTCTCAGATGCACCATGCGGGTCAGTGCGGCCATCGTTGTTTCTTCATTTTTGGGCATACCAAGAAGTTTCAAAAAGGCATCCACCGACGCCTCGGCTTTGGCATGGGGCTCCTGAAGCATTGTATAAAACCCATTCAATTCTGCCTGCCGATCCCGCACTTCCAGATCGATCGCCTGTATATCATTCAAAAATTGCGCTTGTGTCATCCCTGCGTCCTTTCGTGTTGCTACCGAAAACCATCATCACAGACGCAGCACAATATACGATGCCGATCCAACGACCTCGATACAGCGCATCTGATCATGATCGCACCATCGCACATGCATGCTGCACCATGGTGATGATGGGGCGTGCCAGCGCCAATGCCTTGCTGCGATGCGATATTTTGGCCTTTGCCGTATCCCCCAGTTCCCCCAGCGTCCGGTCATAGCCTTCGGGGACAAATATTGGATCGTATCCGAATCCTTTGTCACCCCGTGCCGTATCGACTGCATGGCCGTGCATCCAGCCATGTACGACATACTCTATGGGTCTTTTGCATCCGGGGTGACGGCTGCCTGGAGCCGTGCCGCCTCCGCCCACAATCGCAATGGCGGCGGTATAGTAGGCAGGCGTGGATGCAACGCCACGTGCTTTGAGGGCATCAATCAGTGCAAAAAGATTGTCCGTATCGGTGGCATTTTTGCCTGCATAACGGGCTGAGTAAATCCCCGGTGCCCCCTGGAGCAGCGGGAGGGATATCCCCGAATCGTCTGCAACGACGAGATAATCTCCCCCCAGTTTTTCATAAATAGCCCGGGCTTTGATCCGGGCATTTTCCGCAAAAGTATGGCCGTCTTCGACAATTTCAAAAGGCGCCATCAATGCCCCAAACGGCACGACCGACACCCCGCCGAACATGGCCTGAAACTCCCGAAGCTTACCTGGATTCCCGCTTGCCAAAACTAATTGCATTTTCTTAACCCTCTTTAACGATATCGGAGTATAATTATCCGGATATTATCCATCGCATTATATCCAAAAGGAATTTCAATGAAAGAGATCTTCAAAAAAGTCCTCCCCCTCAGTCTGATCGTCGCACTCCGTTTTTTCGGTCTGTTCATTGTCCTGTCGGTCCTCTCCCAGTATGCATTGGGACTGCCCGGCGGCACGGCCATGCTGGCTGGAGTTGCCGTCGGCGGATATGCCCTGACCCAGGCAGCTTTGCAAGTCCCGTACGGTGTCCTCAGTGACCGGATCGGACGCAAAAAGACACTGCTCATCGGCTTGCTGATTTTCGCGGCCGGCTCAGTTGTCTGCGCCGTTTCGGATACGATCTATGTGCTGCTTTTCGGCCGTTTTCTCCAGGGCGCCGGTGCGATCGGCTCGGTTGTCACTGCCATGATTGCCGACCACGTTCGTGAAGACCAGCGTGCCCACGCCATGGCCGTGATGGGAATGACCATTGCCCTTTCGTTTGCCGCCGCAATGATTATCGGGCCGCTGGTCGGGGGCTTTTATTCGGTCGGCGCACTTTTTTGGCTGACCGCCCTGCTGGCGCTGGCGGCATTGGCCATTCTGTTTACTGCGGTTCCTGAGCCGCCGACGATTGTCCACAGCTACAGTGAAGATGAGGCCAAAATCAAGCATGTTTTTCGGGACAAGGATCTGGTACGGATGTACATCACTTTTTTGTTTCACAGTTCGACCATGGCCATTGCATTTTTCCTGATCCCCATCGTGATGAAGCAGCACTTTGGCTTGGGGGCCGAACATTATTGGAAGATTTATCTTCCGGCAGTCTTTTTTGGGATCATTGCGATGGGTCCGGCAGCGGTTTTCGGGGAAAAATACAACAAGGGAAAAGAAATTTTTCTCATCTCAATCGCTTTTGTGGCTGCTGCGTTTGCCCTGATGGGATGGGCCAAATCGTTGATGTGGTTTGGGGTGGGAGCGAGCTTTTTCTTCATCGGGTTCAACATGTTTGAGCCATTACTCCAGAGTTTCGTCAGCAAATTTGCCAAGGTACACCAAAAAGGAGCCGCACTGGGCGTCGCCAACACATTCGCTTATGTCGGTATCTTTCTCGGTGGGGCACTGGGAGGATTTGCATACGAACATTTCGGACGGGGCGGAGT
>CAZRUT010000151.1:0-3708 GCA_964603215.1 uncultured Nitratifractor sp. | reverse complement strand
CGGCAAAGTGGCGATCGATCTGGCCAATGCACCATTCATCCGACTCCCCAAAGGCAAAGATGCCGTTGTCGAAGCGGTCAAAGCGGTCATCGATGCGAACCTCCAAGTCGAACACGCCCTCGATGCCAAAGTGGAAGAAATTATTGAGGAACACTACGACGAAATCGAGTTTCAGCATGCCGATGAACGCCAACTCTTTTTTATGATCAAAAAAAAGCTGGCCCCCGAAGCGGGGGTCATCATGAATTATGACGACCGCTACAACGACCTCGCACACACCATCCTCGATACACTGTACGAAAACTATCTGATCGAGTATGAAGTCAACGAAAACCAGGTGAAAAATGTTATCTTCAAAGCGTTCAAAGCGTTCGCCGATGCATATGACGAAATTGACGATATTGTTTACACCAAAATTAAAAACATGGAACGCGAAGTGATCCCCGGATCGCAGGATTATGACCTGCTTTATGAGCGCCTTTACCAAGAAGAGCTTGCCAGACGGGGCATGCTGTAGGGCGTGCGCGAACACACCGCAATCAAGGAGCACCAATGCAAAAAGTCAGCATCTATTTTGAGAACGGTCTTTTTTTGGAAGCAGAGAGTTTCGGGGCCGAAGGGACGGCGGTCGGAGAGTGTGTCTTCAACACGTCCATGACCGGCTATCAGGAGATTGTCACCGATCCGAGTTATGCCGGGCAGTTTGTGACATTTACCATGCCCGAAATCGGCAATGTGGGCGCCAACGAGCAGGATATGGAGAGTCGGGGGGCATTTTGCAAAGGCATTCTGGTGCGCAATTATCAGCGCCGCCCCTCCAACTTTCGCTCCGAAGAAACTTTGGATGCACTGTTGACGCGGTTTGGCGTGATGGGTATTACCGCCATTGACACCCGTTACATTACCAGGATGCTTCGCGATCAGGGGGCGATGGAGATGATTGCCTCGACCGAGATTCACGACCCCGAAGCATTGCGTGCGTGGCTGGAAGCGACGCCGCGCATTGGGGCGATCAATTACATCGAGCAGGTGAGCACCCGCACCCCCTATGTCCACCGGGAAGGCCGATATGATATCACCCAATTTGCCTACGGTGCGCCCCGCACAGCCCAGCGGATTGTCGCGTATGATTTTGGCATCAAGCGCAATATTCTGAACGAATTGACCCATGCGGGGATCGAAGTACATGTTGTCCCCAGCACCACGCCGGCCGATGAAGTGATTGCCCGTTTTCGGTCGGGTGAGATTCAGGGGGTTTTTCTCTCCAACGGTCCCGGCGATCCGTTGATACTGGAGCAGGAAAAAGCAATCACCCGACAGCTGCTCGAAGCCCGGATTCCCATGTTTGGCATTTGCCTCGGGCATCAGATGCTGTCGATTGCCCACGGGCACGATACATACAAGCTCAAATTCGGTCACCATGGCGGCAACCACCCGGTTCGGAGTCCGGCAGCCAAAACCGTAGAGATCACGGCGCAAAACCACAACTACAATCTCCCCGAGACGATCACGGAAATTGCGGAGGTGACCCACGTCAACCTGTTTGACAACACCATCGAAGGTGTACGCTATCATGCGGAGCCGGTGATGTCGGTGCAGCATCATCCCGAGGCAAGTCCGGGGCCGCACGACAGCCGGTATGTGTTTGAAGAATTTGCAAGGATGTTGCGATGACGGTCACCATATTGTTTGGCGGGTCGAGTTATGAACATGAAATCAGTATCGTTTCGGCCATTACCCTGAAAAAAGTCTTGACACGGACAAAACTCCAGTTTGTTTTTGTCGATGCACAGCGTGATTTTTATGCGATTGATCCGGATAAAATGACGGCCAAGCATTTCAGCTCGGGTGCTTATAAAAAAGAGAAAAAACTCACGCTCAAACCCGGAAGTTTTGTCGCAGAAGGGCGCCTGACTTCCAAGCCGTTGACGACCGACGTCGTGCTCAACCTTGTCCATGGCCGCGACGGCGAAGACGGCAAGATTGCAGCGCTGCTGATGTTTTATGATATACCGTTCATCGGCCCGCGCCTGGAGGCATCGGCGCTGAGCTACAGCAAGCTGACGACAAAATTTCTCGCGGCATCGCTCGGGATCGAAACCCTGCCGTACGTGGTACTGCACCGGGATGATCCCCGCACCATCGCTTTGCCCTATCCGGTCATCCTCAAACCGGTCCATCTGGGCAGCTCCATCGGCGTCAGCGTCGTCCACGGACCGAATGAACTCGACTATGCACTCGACGTGGCGTTTGAATTTGATGATACCGTGCTGGCCGAGCCGTTTGTGGATGGAATCGAAGAATACAACCAGGCCGGTACCCGAACCGATGCCTGGGAATTGAGCATCATCGAAGCTCCCCAAAAAGATGCACTGCTTGATTTTGACAGAAAATACATGGATTTTTCCCGAGACAGTCGGGTCCAGGCTGCCGACATCGATGCCGAACTGGCCGAAACGATTCAGGCAACATTCAAACGGATTTATGATCCGCTGTTTGCCGGCAGCATTACCCGTTGCGACTTTTTCGTCCAGGAGGGGCGTGTCTATCTCAACGAGATCAATCCCGTTCCCGGTTCGATGGCCCATTATCTGTTTGATGATTTTGAAGGGATGCTTGCACGCCTGGGCCGTACGGTACCTGCCGAATCCGATATCGCCATTGACTATGCATATATTCATTCCATCCAGCATGCCAAAGGCAAAGCGTAGCCCGCCCCATCTATTTTCGGGCACGCCCAACCCCTCTGTCCCTTCCGGGCGAGAAGCAATACACACCCGCAAGGGCGTCCCCGCACCTCCCTTAAGAGCACCTTAAACAAATTTATCAAATTATTGATCAAGTTATAAGCTTTCCTATACCCCTTTTGATCTATAATAGCACGTTACTGTTACACCCTAGTAACATAAATTCATTCTTTTAGGAGGCTTGCATGCAATCAAATGCAGCAATGGAATATGACTATTCCATCGTCAAACTGTACATGTGGACGACCGTAATCTTTGGTATTGTCGGCATGTTGATCGGTGTGATTATCGCATCACAGCTGGCATGGCCGGATCTCAACTATTGGCTGGGTGAGTACGGTACATTCTCCCGCTTGCGACCCATTCACACCAATGTGGTGGTCTATGGCTTTATGATCAGCGGTATTTTCGTTGGTTTCTTTTATTCGGCCCAGCGGCTGCTCAAAGTGTCTATCGGGGAGTCAAAATTTCTGATGACGCTTGCATATCTGCAGTTTTTTCTTTATCTGATCGCAGCCAGCGGTCTGGTGATTTCAGAGGGGATGGGGATCACGACCAGCAAAGAGTACGCCCAGATGGAGTGGCCTCTGGATGTTCTGATCGTTGTGATCTGGGTCTTGTGGGGGATGATCATGTTCGGTCTGATTGGTCTGCGCCGTGAAAAAGCCCTCTACATCTCTATGTGGTACTATGTCGCAACCTTCCTGGGTGTGGCCATGCTCTATCTGTTTAACAATATGGAGGTTCCCACCATGCTCCTCTCGGGCAACCTCGGTGCATGGTATCACTCGGTCTCGATGTACGCCGGAACCAACGATGCGATGGTGCAGTGGTGGTGGGGACACAATGCCGTGGCTTTTGTCTTTACGGTGCCGATTATTGCATTGATTTACTATTTCCTCCCGAAAGAATCGGGCCAGCCTGTCTTTTCCTACAAACTCTCTCTGCTTTCGTTCTGGGG
>CAZRUT010000150.1:0-3774 GCA_964603215.1 uncultured Nitratifractor sp. | reverse complement strand
CATCATCGGGCGGGTCAATAACGGCAAAAGCTCCCTGCTCAATCCCCTCCTGGGGCACGAGCGCTCCGTGGTCAGCGATGTCGCCGGCACCACCGTCGATCCCATTGACGAAACCCTGATGCATGACGATTACACAGTGACGTTTGTCGATACCGCCGGAATCCGCCGCCGGGGCAAAATCGTCGGCATCGAAAAATACGCCCTCGGTCGGACCGAAGCGATGCTGGAAAAAGCCGACATTGCCCTGTTGATGATCGACGCCAGTGTGGGGATCACCGAATTGGATGCACGGATTGCCGGCATCACCGAACAGTACAAACTCGGCACCGTCATTGTCCTCAACAAATGGGACATCAGAGGCGACAAAAGTTATCAGGAAGCGATCCAGGAGGTGCGCGACGAACTCAAATTCCTCCACTATGCCCCGGTCATCACCCTTTCGGCCAAAACCGGCAAACGGGTGGGGCGTATCCTCGATACCATCACCGCCATCTACCGGCGCTATACCCAGCGGATCCCCACCAGCCAGCTCAATGACGTTCTGCAGCGCGCCATGCGCCGCCACCACGTCCCGAGCCACAACGGTGCCGTGGTCAAAATCAAATTTGCCACCCAGTACGCAGTCTGCCCCCCCAAAATCGCCCTGGTCGTCAACAAGCCCACTTTTCTCCATTTCAGTTACCGGCGCTATCTTGCCAATGCATTTCGGGAAGCATTTGATTTCGAGGGGGTGCCGCTGGATATTGTGGCCCGCAAACGGGGTGAGCGGGCTGACGAAGCGTAGTCTGCGTCAGAATCGGAGGGGCTGCTGTCGCTCCTGCGGGAGTGCCCGGACATGCTCCTCGCGAAATTTGCATTCACGGTATCCGGTATCCCATCCGGTTTTGTACTGGGTGTTGTTCAGGTAACGCTGGGTGTCTTTGGTGCCGTTCGTATCGGCACCGGCTGCATGCCGGCCCCACGCACACCCATCGCCGTATCCCTGGGAGTAGTCGCCGCTCTGCGCAGTCTGGATCATGATTTGTTCCCCCTGCAGGCCGCATCCGGTCCACAAAAATGCGCTCAGAATGCCTGCCGGGATCCACAGTGTTTTTTTCATGCTGCTCTCAATTTCTGGATTGTGCGTAGCATTATATCCAAGAAGTGCTATCATCTCTAACACGTCTTTGGATATAATCGCGCACTCCAAACAACAACAAGGATCAATGCATGGGATTGGGAATCGGACTTGTGGGGCTCCCCAACGTTGGAAAATCAACCACGTTTAACGCACTCACCAAAGCGCAAAATGCCGAGAGTGCCAACTATCCGTTTTGCACGATTGAGCCCAACAAGGCTGTCGTACCGGTCCCCGATCCGCGCCTCGAAGCACTCGCCGCGATCGTCCATCCGGAGCGCATCCAGTATTCGACCCTCGATTTCGTGGACATTGCCGGGCTGGTCAAAGGGGCCAGCACAGGAGAGGGGCTGGGGAACAAGTTTCTCTCCAATATCCGCGAAACCGAAGTGATCCTCCAGATCGTACGCTGCTTTGACGACGAAAACATCACCCACGTCGAAGGCTCCATCGACCCGGTACGGGACATTCACATCATCGAAACCGAACTCCTGTTGGCCGATATGGATGCGCTGGAAAAGCGGATCGCTTCTCTGCAGAAAAAAGCCAAAGGCAACGACCGTGATGCCAAAGCACAGCTCGATGTTGCCCAAAAACTCCTCATCCATCTCGAAGCCGAACAACCCGTCGCCACCTATCCCGATGCCGATCATGAGGCATTCAAGCACTTGGTGCGCGACCTGCGTTTTTTGACGGCCAAAGAAATCATCTACGGCGCCAATGTCGATGAGGCAGGGCTGGAGGCAGACAATGCCTACGTCACTGCCCTCCAAACCTATGCGGCCCAACACAAGCGCGAAGTGATCAAGCTGTGTGCCAAAATCGAAGAGGAAATGGTCGAGTTTGACGAAGAGGAAAAATCAGAAATGCTCGCTTCCCTCGGTGTCGAAGCATCGGGCCTGGACCAAATCATCCGCAAGGGCTTCCACACACTCGGCCTGATGAGTTATTTCACCGCCGGCGTCAAGGAAGTGCGTGCCTGGACCATCCGTCATGAGACCCCTGCCCCAAAAGCCGCTGCCGTCATCCACAATGATTTTGAAAAAGGATTCATCCGGGCCGAAGTGATCGGCTACGAAGACTTCATTGCGCACGGTGGAGAAGCGGGGGCCAAGGAGGCGGGCAAGATGCGCCTCGAAGGCAAAGAATACATTGTCCAGGACGGCGACGTAATGCACTTCCGGTTCAATGTATAAATCCCATCAGGAGACCACCGCATGCCCCCACACTACCGCCCCATCGTCATCACCGCTACCATGGCGGCGATCGCCCTGCTGACGCTCTCCGGCTGCACCAGCAAATCCGGCGAGAGCCAGTTCATCCGCAAGACACCCAGCGATTACAATGCCACCGAAACGCTCCGACGTTTCACACATGCTCTGGCGCCCAAACGGTACCGCCCCATCCACCGCCTCGATCATACGGTACTGGCGACCGGAGAAAAAATGTACCTCAAGCCCACCCTCAGCATCGATCTCTCCAATCCGCTTATCGACTCAAAACTCCTCGACTGCAACCCCACCATGGCAGTCGATCTGCCCATACGCATCGGTGTATACCGCAGCCTCGACGGTCATGTCACGCTGGTCTATACCCAGCCGGAATACTGGTCGCTCAAACACAACATCAAAGACAAAAACTGCCTCCAGCTGGTCAAAATCATGGCCCGGGATTTGGACGAAGCTGCAGCAGCTGTTGCGCAGTCTGACAAAGAAAAATCCGTGACAAAGCGGTAAGATGTATGGTATCATGCTGGGTAGGCGTGACAGTATGTTGTTTTGAGAGGAGGGTCTTGTGGTGAAAAAGATTATTGTGTCCGTTTTCTTTGTGTTGTTTGGAGGATGGGTTGCGCATGCTGATATGAGTGGCGAAGCCTTTACGGCTCAATCGAAGGCAACTGTATCATGGAGTGATATGATGAATCGGGAAGCACAAGTGCCATCTTCTGATTCAAAACAGAAACCAAGAGCAATACCCTTTATGCCGACCCCCGTGAATACAGAAACCTTGCAAGACGGGGATGCGCTTTTGATGCAAAATCCCCATATCACTCCTGCATCCGATAGCGTCCCCTATTCATCATTTATATTGGATGAAAATTTTTCCGCATTACCCGATAACGCTCACGTAATACCGCCAGATACTATGGGGGCAGTAGGGACACAGCATGTTATGACCATGCTGAACTCAGAAGTCAAAATTCAAACAAAAGATGGAGCACAAGTCGGAAGTACTGTCACATTAGAAGCATTTTGGACTTCTGTGTCGCCCGTCAGTCCTTTTGATCCAATTTTACTGTATGATGCAAACAGCAGCCATTGGATAGCGGTCGTAGATTCTGACCGCAAAAGTAATGCAAGCAGGATACTGCTTGCCATCAGTCGGGATGGTAACCCAACAGGAACTTGGGATTTTTATGATCTTAATGCCTCCGATGGTAATAATTGGGCAGATTACCCCAAAGTCGGTATCAATGCCAAGTGGATTGTCATTACGCAGAATATGTATAAAATCTCCAATAATGATTATGACAAGGCGAAAATATGGGCGATAGACAAATCAACCATCATCAACAGTGGTCATTTGACCGGAAAAGTATTTAGTATCACCTCCGGCTCTACACTCGTTCCAGCTGTCACGCTTGATGCGACAGAGCC
>CAZRUT010000149.1:0-3806 GCA_964603215.1 uncultured Nitratifractor sp. | reverse complement strand
GGATGATCCGGTCGGCCAGGGTCGATTTGCCGTGGTCGATGTGGGCGATGATGGAAAAATTGCGAATGTGGGACTGGGGAACGGTGTGTGTCACAGTGCATCCTCGTGCTGGTATGGTCTATTGGCAGTGCAGACGGCGGTCATGTCGTCTCGAAGAGCGAATTGACACTCTCGTTGTTGAACACCCGCCGGATCACTTCACCAAGCATGGGGGCGGTGGAGAGCATTTTGATTTTGGAGCATGTGCGCTGCATGGGGATCGTGTTGGAGACCACCAGTTCATCGAGTTCGCCTGCTTCGATCCGCTCCAAAGCCGGCCCGGAGAGAACCGGATGGGTACAGCAGGCCATGACCGATGTTGCGCCCAACTTCTTGAGTGCGGCGGCGGCTTTGACCATGGTACCGGCCGTATCGATCATGTCATCAATCAGCACAATATCCTTGCCGGCCACTTCGCCGATGATATTCATCACTTCGCTTTCGTTGGCTTTTTCGCGGCGCTTGTCAACGATCACCATATCGAGCCCGAGTTTTTTGGCAAAATAACGCGCCCGTGCTACCCCGCCGATGTCGGGCGAGGCAATGACCGGATCGGAAAAGTTTTTGTTCTTGATGTAGTCGCTAAAGAGAATCGCCCCATAGAGGTTGTCCACCGGTATGTCGAAAAATCCCTGAATCTGCGACGCATGAAGGTCCACAGTCACCATCCGCGTGATCCCGGCTGTTTCCATGAGATTGGCGACCAGTTTGGCCGAGATCGGTACACGGGGGGCAGCTTTGCGGTCCTGGCGGGCATAGCCGTAGTAGGGGACCACGGCCGTAATGGAGCGGGCACTGGAGCGCTTGAGGGCATCGGTCATGATGAGCAGCTCCATCAGGTTGGCGTTGGCCGGGGCACTGGTGGGCTGAAGAATAAACACATCCTTGCCCCGGACGCTCTCCGAAATCTGAACACTGATTTCTCCATCCGAAAAACGGCTGATTTTGGCTTCGGACAAGGGCATTTCGAGGTATTTGGCAATCTCTTCGGCCAGCTCGGGGTTGGCAGTTCCGGCAAACAGCATATAGTTGCTCATGGGGGTGACCTTTGGATATGAAGTGCGCGTATTTTACTCTAAACTTGGTAAAAGGGACCTCAAAGGACAAAATGTTTACACTGTCATCCTACCAAAACCTACGGAGCGTACACACAATTGATCCGGCGATACATTCGAAAAAAAGCCAATGAACGGGGGCGCTTGGATGCCTTTTTGGAAAAATACCATCTCCCGCGTGCCTATTTCAATATCAACCGCAAAATGATTACGCGCGGCATCGGCGTAGGGCTCTTCTGGGGCTTTATCCCTATGCCGATGCAAATGGCCGGCGTCATGGCAACCACGCCGTTTTTCCGCTTCAATGCCCCCATCGGCCTGTTGACCGTGTGGCTCTCCAATCCGTTTACCTACGGGCCGCTGTGGTACCTCGAATACCTGACCGGCAACTGGATGCTTGGCCGCGAAGGACTCGGCGGCATCAAACTCACGATGCACTGGTTCCAATCCCACTGGGACGATATTGTGGTGCCGCTCTATGTCGGAACGGCTTTTTTTTCCACTGTGGTGACGCTGGCTATCTACGGACTGATCAACTGGCTCTGGATCCGCTCGGCCCACCACGAATGGCACGTCCTGCGCAAAGACAAACCCCCCAAGGAGTAACCCCATGCCTACCCGTCACGATGCCCTCGCGCTCCTCAAAGTTTACAATACCAACCCCGCTCTGGTCCAGCACGGCCTGCAAGTCGAAGCATGCATGCGCCATTTTGCCCGCCGTGCCGGCGAAGATCCCGAACGCTGGGGGATCGTCGGTCTGCTGCACGATCTGGATTACGAGCAATTCCCCGACCAGCACTGCCACAAAGCCGCCGAAATTCTGCAAGAGCACGGATATGACACCGGTATCATCCGTGCCATGATGAGCCATGGCTGGGGAATCGTCACCGATGTCGCACCGGTCAGCCTCATGGAAAAAACCCTCTATGCCGTGGATGAGCTCAGCGGCCTCGTCAATGCCTGCGTCCTCGTCCGCCCTTCCAAAAGCATCATGGATCTGGGCGTCAAATCGGTGAAAAAGAAATTCAAACAAAAATCATTCGCCGCGGGCGTCGATCGTGACACCGTGACCCGCGGCGCCGAGATGCTGGGGATGGAACTGGACGCACTCATAGCCGAAGTGATCGAGGGGATGAAAACCGACGCCGCAGCCATCGGCGTCGGCTGACAAGAAAAGAATAAGGGTCAGAATAAGGGTCAGATGTGTCTACCCACTGCCTATTGGCTCTAAACACTTTAGGGCGACTCTAATGCATAATTTGGAATAATCAAAATGAAGAGATAGATGATATAGAAGCGGTAAGCTTTTGGGGCTATTTTGGTGGGGCATGACATCAGATTGTCTTATCAAGTTAGAAAACTATCTCTGAAAATATCCAGCCACAAAAGTTTTATGCCACAATAAGTAAAATTAATCCAAGGTGTGGGTGTGAAAAGGTGGCGGACAGGGAGGGATTCGAACCCTCGATACCCGTTAGGATATGCACCCTTAGCAGGGGTGTGGTTTCAGCCAACTCACCCAACTGTCCTTTGATGGACCGCATTATAAAGAAGGGTGGTTGAAAGGGGGCTTAAATGCCAAGCGGATCGGCATGGAAATTGGGTAAAATATGCTTCAAAAAAAGCGAGAAACCAATGCTACAAAAACTAACCCCTCTGATCATCCTTGGCCTGTTTGTCGTCGCCGGATATTTTATCGTACAGGGTATGGAAGAAGCCGATGCCCTTGCCCACCCCAAAAAAGCGGCGCGCACTACCCCATAGCTTCGAGGATTTTGCGAACTTTGGCAGCCGGGTCGGGATCACGGTAGATCGGGCGGCCAATGACTGGAAAATCAACTTCGGCTTCGCGTGCCACCTCAAGCGTTGCGATGCGGTGCTGATCGTTGGCATCTTCGCCGAAAGGGCGTATCCCCGGCGAAAGCGTCAAAAACGTATCCCGAGTCGCCGCTTTGATTGCACGACTCTCGTGCGCGCTGCACACAACCCCGCTCAAGCCCGCCTCGGCACTCATCCGGGCAAAGGCCAGCGCTTTTTCGTCGATTCCCGCTCCGTAAATCTGCCGAAAATGCTCTTCGTCAAATGACGTCAGCGCCGTCACAGCCAGCACCAGTGGATGGTGATCCGCTTGATGGAGCCGCTCCATCACCGCCCGCATGGCGATCGGGCCGGCACTGGCATGGATGTTAAACATGTCCACCCCGATCATGGCAATCTCTTCGGCGGCATCGGCCATGGTATTGGGGATGTCGTAGAGCTTGAGATCGAGAAAGATTTTGAAGTGGGGATTGATCCCTTTGAGCGTATCGACCAGCGACCGTCCGTCCCGCAAATAGCTGCGAAAGCCCACTTTGAGCCAAAGGCGATCAAACGCGCCCAGGGCCTCGGCCAGTTGCAGGTTGGCCGCAGCGGTTGGCAAATCCAAAGCAACACACAATTCCATCACACCTCCTTGTGCGGGTTACCTACTTATGAGAGGTGCCCTTAAGTTTCTTTGCTATAATTCTATCCAAAATCAACGCAAGGATCTCCATGTTTGGAAAAAAACTCAAAGAATACACCCTCACCCCCGAAGAACGCGACGCGCTCCAGTACGCCATCATCGAAACCGGCAAAGGGACCATCACCATCAAACTCTATCCCAAGGACGCCCCCATTGCCGTGGCCAACTTCGCCGAACTCGCCGGAAGCGGTTTTTATGACGGGCTCAAG
>CAZRUT010000148.1:0-3824 GCA_964603215.1 uncultured Nitratifractor sp. | reverse complement strand
TAAATATTTTTAATAAGGATAGATATTGACACTCAAAGAGCTTGGATATTTTTATCGTCTCACACAAGAACCCCACATATCACGACTCTCAAAAACCCTTGGCATCAGCCAATCAGCCATATCACTATCTATCAAATCACTGGAGAGCAAGCTTGGCGAAAAACTCTTTGATCGCATCGGCAAAAGGCTGGTGCTCAATGAACGCGGCAGAGCCTTTCGTGATGCCACACATCCACACTATCAGGCGCTCATGGAAGCCAAAGACCGCTTCGCCTCCAAAGAGCTCGCCGGCACACTCAAGATCATAGCAAGCAAAACGACCGGCAACTTTCTGCTGCCACAGGTTATCTATGATTTTCTGATCCAAAACCCAAGATCTCAGATAGAGAAATCGATCCAAAATTCAGCGACAATCATCAAAAATATCGAGATGGGCACAGCCGATATTGGTATCATCGAGAGTGAGTTTAGCAGCGACCAGATCGTGGCGCATCGCCTGGGTGCAGATCGCCTGGCAATTGTCACTTCTGATATCAAACTCAAAGACCAAACACGCTTCATCGATCAACTCTTTGAGAAAAAATGGCTCCTTAGAGAACGGGGGTCAGGCACGCGAGAACTCTTTTTACACACCATCGGAGCGCTTGCCAAAGATTTGGATGTGGTGATGGAGTTTGAAGAGTTCGAGGAGGCAAAGGAAATCCTCATCGCCAACCCGGAGACCATCACCTGCATCTCGAAATCATCCGTGCTCAAAGAACTCGATAGAGGTGAGCTATACGAAGTAACACCACGCAACCTGACGTTCAAGCGCACCTTATATCTCATCCATCACAAAGACAAATACCCCAGTGCACTTTTCAACCATTTTGTTGCCTTTGTCATGCAGGGGATTGGCAAGCAGGCTTCGGAGTGCTGATCTTCGGGAGACTCAGTGTGCTGATGTGAAGTGGCGATAACGTTTGCGGGCGACATCCTCGCAAATAAACGCAATGGCTTCGCTGTGATAGTAGTGTTGATACCATTGATAAACCGCATCACAGTCGGTGGCGCCGTAGTGGTTGATGATGACGGGTTTTTTGGATGCCAGAAATCGCTGTGTGCCTGCGTGATCCCATCCATTTCTCTCGTCCGAATACGACTCATACAACACACCGTCAAAACGATCAAATCCCTTGACCGTGTTTTTGGCCATGCAGTGCATCCCTTTGGCATGGGCATAGTCACACAGGGCATTGACATAGGCTCGGGCCTCACTAACGGTAGCATGGAGCCCGTAGCGTCTTCGGTTGCGTGCATCCAGCCAGTCCATATTGTCCATCTCGACCCAGTCGATCCCCCACGCCGCCATTCGGTCGATGCGCCGCTTCATGATTGCCAGGATGCCACTGGTCACATCGCTGACGAAGTACTCATCGGGCCATTCCGGCCATGCGCTGGAGGCAAGAAAAGGTTTGAGCTCGGCAAAATCCTCACGCCATTTTTCACCGGTTCCAACCGAAATATACCCGCCCACCACATTGCCGTCGGCATGCATTTCGGCAATATGGTTTCGGATCGTACCCTCAAACGGATCGATCAGCACATATGCATTCCGCGCGTGCTGCAAAATGTCTTCGAGCGTATCGGCACGGTAATGCTCCTGGTATGCTTGATTGTACACGGGGAAAGAGCGCCCCGTATCCAAAACGCCGCCCACAACTCCACCGCATCCCATCAACAAAAACCCGACCCATATGAAACGCATACGCATCATGTCCGTCCTTGTGCATATTGTTGCATCAATCATACACAAAAAAGGATAAAAATTCTCCCGTCTGGGGTGTATAGGCTTACTGCTTCCTCCTCAGTGATCGGAGTATTTCCTTGTGGGGCCGGGAGACGCGCAGACTGTCGATGGACTTTTGAATAGCCATGTTGTGCGTTTTGGCATCCAGAGTATTGTTGGCAAAAAATGCCAGTGTCGGATCCGGAAATTTGGCCATGCAGACGGAAATCATCCATGCATTGGCCATCATAACATAGTATGCCCGATGTTCCATCTGCTGTGCAAGTGCAAAAAGCTTATGCAGGTGCGGCATATCCACATAAAACCCCAGCAAACCGACCAGCCCCGACCGCACCACAAACACTGCGTCTGACTTCAGCCATGCCAGCAGGATATCCCATGCTGCCTCCGGTTCTTTGGGTATGGTTTTGAATCCCAGCATCACCGAGTCGACCTGCGCCCAGCTGTCTACTTTGGCAAGATAATGCTCCACAGCACCCCTGAGTTCCGAAAAGGGCATCGTTACATACGAGAGCATCAGTCCTTCGAGCAGCACCATTTCATAGATGGGTTCGTTCTGATGAAAAAGGGGAATATTGCTTGTGTGATCGCGGGCGAGTTCACGGGCAATCTTGCGCAATGCCGGCATGCGGACGCCAAGTATTGTATGCCGGGTATTGGCAATTTTGGAATGAAATGCCTGATATTGGGGATCGGAGAGTGCATGGAGTCGGTGCAGCAGATTGGTGCGGTGCATGATCATGTGCCGTCATCGTCCAGAGAATTCTGTGGGGACTTCCAACTCATAGATGGCATCCACAATCGTATCGGCACGCATCCGGAACAATTCCTGGGCATCTTTCAATCCGCGATTGTAGTAATACACCCCCAGTTCCCGGCCCATAAAATCCAAAAGAAACTCCGCATCGAACTGCCCAATCTCCTGATCGAGTTCCTGATCAAAATACCTTTTGACTTTTGCGGCAAGCACTGCTTTTTCTTCTTGTGTGAATGCTACCTGTGGCATCGCGCTCCTTTAACGTTTAATGATTGTAATACAAAAAAGATAAATATATTATTATATTTAAGAGCACCTCTAATTCAGGGCATCGCATTTGACTTGACAACGCAAAGAAATATATGTATCATTACATTACTTTGTATTACAAAGTACTTTGAATATTTGGAGGTTAACATGAACGTCTCTAAGAATGAAGCACGTGATTATTTGGAATCAGTCCAAGCCGTGCAGCAAAGAACCCGTGAAGCCATCATCAATGGCGGTGCTCCTTTTTATTTGATGCTTTGGGGTATTGTGTATCTGGCTGGCTACCTCGGAAACCAATATCTTTCGCAAGAAACAGCAAAACAGCTCTGGACTGTGAGCGTTGTGCTGGGTGTGGGTGTCTCATTGGCTATAGGCTGGGTGGTGTCTCGATCCATTCGGCGCCCTTCTTTCAATGTGCGGGTACTGCTTGCCGGGTTGGCGTGGTGGCTGTATGGCTATTTGCTGGTCGGATTCTCCGGCGCATCAGACGGAACATCCATCAGCCTCATGTGGACTGTATATACAATGTTCGTTTATGTTCTCATGGGGTTGTGGCTCTGGAAACCTCTGGCATGGATCGGTATATCCGTTACCATAGTTGCTGTGGCTGCATATCTTGTTTTGCCCGCTTATGTTAATCTGATTATGGGGTGGGTCGGAGGCAGCGCATTGTTTTTTAGCGGCATAGATCTACACCGCCGTTGGCGATAACACGATGAACGATCTCAATACCATCATCCATCAGCCGGTACGTTTGCGGATCATGGCAGCGCTGACTGCTCTGCCGGCGGATGCGCAGCTTGATTTTGTTTCTCTGCGCACGATGCTTGATCTCAGCGACGGCAATCTCAGTACACACCTTCGGAAGCTGGAGCATGCGGGTTACGTGCGCGAGGAAAAGTTATTTGCCGGACGCAAACCGCGGACCTATCTCGCTGCCACACCCAAGGGCATACAGGCTTTTGCCATGCATATCCAAGCACTTCAGGATATCCTTCATCATACCCA
>CAZRUT010000147.1:0-3875 GCA_964603215.1 uncultured Nitratifractor sp. | reverse complement strand
CAAATATTACAGTACAGGAGCTAGAGGCAAATACAGGAAATACAGCTTGTACATGTGTAGATACAGCAGGAAATGGAACTACAGGAACAAACAGTACACCAACAAATGATCAAACAAACCATGATGTTGAAATTAATATAGGGACTGTTAATGCGGGCAATCACTCATGTTTGGAAATAAGAGTACCAATCTTGTAGAAATAGCCTCTCCCCCCTGTTCCCACGCTGAGCGAGGGAACAAATGTGGCACCAAAAAGGTGCGAAGCATCGCACCCTACGAGGAATGAAATGTAGGGTGTTGTCCCCTGACAACACCTTCCACCGTCATTTCCTTGTTCCCGCACTCAGCGTGGGAACGAATACAAGGCGGCAAGAGCGATAGGGGTCTGGTGATTTGTGGTTTGTTGCGAAGCAATGAATCATGAACCATCTGACCCCACCATAGACCCCACCATACAAAAGGAGAACCGATATGCAGCGCAGTATCATGACCCGCATTATCCTCGCTGTATCGCTTCTCCTTTCTGTTGCCCATGCTGCTCAGGTGGGGGATGTCCTCTCCAATACTGCCAAGGTTGACTACACCATCGGCGGGGTGGATAAAAATATGACCACCAACGAGGTCAACCGCACCATTGCACAGACGCCGGCGACGATCACGTTTTTGACCATCAATGACGGCGGAGCTGATGTGGTGCTGCAGCCGACATCGTATCGTGACAGCCATGGCGTGTGGCATGCTGAGCCGCCGGCACACTTGCCCGATGGGCGCATGCTCCATCCGCCGGGTACCGTGCCCGTCATCGATACAGATGCCTACACCGGTGACGATCTGGTTATCATCCGGGTGACCGACATTGATCGGGATACCAATGCCTCTTCGCAGCAGAGCATTGACATCAACGTCACCGATCCTGCCACCGGCGATATCGAGACATTACGGTTGCGGGAGACCGGCCCCAACACGGGGATATTTGTGGGGTACCTCCACACCACCTCCGACCCGGTCGCCTCGGGTGATGGACGCTTGAGAGTTCGGGCCGGCGACCACATCACGGCGCAATACGTGGACAACGGCACCCTGCGGAAAGTGGTGGCCAAGGCTGAGATTGTCGCTGTGCGGTTTATGCTCCTGACCACCAAAGAGCAATCCAAGGATGTGGCCAGTGTGGGGGAATTTGTCCAGTACACCGTCACCGTCGAGAACATCAGTACCGTTACGCTGAACGATGTCCGCATCGAAGACCGCCTCCCCCATGGGCTCAAATACCAGCCGGGCAGCCTCACGATCGACGGCAGACGCACCCCTGCGGTCCTCTCGACCGACGGACGTACCCTCCGCTATACGGCCCCATCCATGGCAGCGGGCGCCAAGGTGCAGGTGCGTTATGTGGTGCTGATCACCGCCGGAGTCATGAATAGTGAAGCAGTCAATGCAGCCTGGGCCAGCGCCCCCCACGGCGGCAAGTCCAATACCGCCAAAACCACATTGCGCATCAAAGAAGAGCTCTATCGCTCCAAAGGTTTCATCCTCGGCGTGGTGCGCGATGCCAACCGTACCTGTGCGGCCCAAAATGCCACCCCCAAAGGCAAAAACGCCATCCCGGCAAGCACCCCGGTGGCATCGGTGGACGGGTACGACCGTCTCCCAAAAGGGTGCGGGATCGAGGGGGTCAAGCTCTATATGGAGGACGGCCGCTACGTCGTCACCGACAAAAACGGCCGTTACCATTTTGCCGACATCACCAATGGTACCCATGTGGTGCAGATGGATGATTTCAGTTTCAAAGGGCGGTACCGGCTCGCCTCCTGCACCCAAAATACCCGTTTTGCCGGATCGTCCCGGTCGCAGTTTGTCACGCTGCATCATGGCGCGCTGGCGCGGGCGGACTTTTGTCTCGAGCGGATTGCCCCGCTCAGCGGCAAGGCCACCCTGGCAATCCGGATGAAACAACGCTCCAAAACCCGCGTCGATGTGACTGTCTCCATTCTCACGGATATGCCGTTGATCGATCCGGAGGTCTTTTTGGCTCTTTCCGAAGGGCTGGCCTATGTGCCGGGCTCTGCCACTGCATCTGAGGAGCCTGAGGCCAAAGACGACATGCTCGACATTCGGCTGGGCAACAAGCGGCGCATCACACTCACGCTCAAAACCCTCCCCCATACCGATCCCGACAAAGAGATCCGCGCTGTCCTTTACTACGATACCCGCCTCGCCAAAGATCAGCGGAGCGACATCGCCAGTCTCTTTTTTACGACGGCACCTTCCCGGAGCGGGGTGATTACCCGGCTGGTTCAGCCGACCGACGACGTGACCATCGCCACTGCCGGTGCCCAGACACCGGTCGGGGCAGGCGATTACAACTGGACCCAGCCGACGCACCAGCAGGTCATGCCCCAGTATGCCCCTGAAGCGGTAGATGATTTGGGCAAAACCCCCCGCATTGTCTGGCCGCCCAAAGGATGGATTCCCGACATTCCTTCTACCCGTGTGGCGATTCTCTATCCCAGTGGTGGGCATGTGGTATTACGTCTCAACGGCCACCCCGTGAGCATGCTCAACTACGAAGGGCTCTTTCGCAGCAGCGACCGCAGTATGAACGTGGTGCACTTCAAAGGGGTCGATCTCGCGGAAGGGCGCAATGTCTTTGAGGCTGTCATTCGTCAGGGCTCGCGTGTGATCGCCCGTGTTACCCGCGAAGTCTATGTGGAGAGTCGCACCCCCAAACAGATGGTGTTTTTACCCCAATATTCCTATCTCATGGCCGACGGCAAGCATGCACCGATTATTGCCGTCAAATTTATCGGCCCTTCGGGGCATCCGCTCCGGGGCGGTATGGTTGGCAGCTTCACCACCGATGGCGCCCATGCCCCCGCAACAATGAGCAATGGCAAGGGTCAATATACCATTGATTCAGAAGGGATCGCCTACATCCGACTCCAGCCCACTGCCATCGCCGGCGAAGCGGTCCTGACGTTCAAGCTGGCCGATGGCAAAACCCACCCCCTGACCGTCCGACTGCATCCATATATGCGTCCGTGGATCGTGGTGGGGTTTGCCGAGGGAACGGTGGGGTACCGCACCCTCAACGGCAATCAGGAATCGCTGGAGCACACAGGGATTCACGATCGGCTCTATGCCAAAGGGCGCGTGGCGTTTTTTGCCAAAGGGCGTATCAAGGGTAAGTGGCTTCTGACCATGGCTTATGACAGCGGACGCAAAAAAGGCGACCACACACTCTTTGACCGTATCGATCCCAATGCCTACTATACCCTCTATCAGGATGCCACCCATCAGGCCAATGAAGCGCCCAGCACCAAAAAGCTTTATCTCAAACTGGAGCGCGGTGCGTTCAGCGCGCTGTTTGGGGATTTTGACACCCGACTCAACCAAACGCAGCTTGCCGCCTACAGCCGAAGCTTCACCGGCCTGAAGAGCGAATACCACGGGACACGGGCCGGGTACGATGCCTTCATCGCCCAAAGCGACAATCTGTTTTTTCGAGACGAATTTCGGGGGGATGGAACACGCGGCTATTATCACCTCAACCACAAGCCCATCGTCGAGGGTTCCGAGAAAATCACCCTCGAGGTGCGCGACCGCCATCGTCAGGAAATCATCATCGAACGCCGGGAGCTGCAGCGGTACCGGGACTATGACATCGATTACGATACCGGAAAGCTCTACTTCAAGGACCCTGTATACGGTGCGGATACTCATTTCAATCCCCGCTATGCAGTGGTCACATACGCGGTAAAGGGCGACGACAAAAACTACTATGTATATGGCGGTCGGGCCTATGTCCGCAATGGCGACGGCCGACTCGAAGCGGGTGCGACACTCCTCAACGAAGACACCGGTGCAGCCCATAATCG
>CAZRUT010000146.1:0-3882 GCA_964603215.1 uncultured Nitratifractor sp. | reverse complement strand
GAAACTGAAAGCCGATGCGCTCTATTACAACACGTCACGCGGCAGTGAACCGGAGCTGACCTTGGGACGCCTTTATCTGCAGGAAGCATGTACGCATATGGGAGGATGCAGCTTTTATGAAGGGGACTTTTCGGTACACACCCAGCATCCTGAACATGCTGTGGGTATCACCGTAGAGCAAATTGAAGCCATCATCGGCAATCCGGTACGCAAAACAACAGTCCAGGCCATCCTGAAACGCCTTGGATTTGAGATTCGTTCCGGAGGCGGAGACACATTTGGGGTGCGGGTTCCTCCCCACCGTCACGACATCGTCAATGCTCAGGATATTGCCGAAGAAATCTTGCGCATCACCGGGATTGATCACATTGAGGCCAAACCGCTTGCGCTTATTGAGGCAAATCGGTTGACACCTGCCGCCCGGCGCTATCATGCCAAACGCGCCATACGCAATCGGGCAGCCGCTGCAGGATTTTACGAAACTGTTACCTATGCGTTTGCCGATCGTTCCAAGTTGCAGGCGTACGGTTTTTCCACGATCGATGCTTCGCTGGAATTGGCCAATCCGATTGTTGAAGAATTCAATACCCTGCGTACGACGCTCTTGATCAATCTCCTGGACGCCCTCAAACGCAATGTCAGCTATGGAATCAAACGGATTTCGTTGTTTGAGGTCGGAACAGTTTTTGATGCACAGCGCAACCAGACGGAACGGATAGCCTTTGCCTGGAGCGGGCAGGATGCCGCAGAAGGGGTGGCCAACCACGGAAAGCCCGCTCCGATTGATTTCGCCCGTTTTGTTACGCAGGTCGGTCGGGTGCTGGGACCACTTGAACTGATGCCAAACGAGGAAGAGCAGGCGTGGATCCATCCGTACCAGTCGGCCACAGTTGTCCATGCAGGGCGCCCCATTGGCATGATCACCAAACTCCACCCCACCGTTGCCGCTGCTTATGACCTGGGGGAGACGTTTTATGCCGAATTGACTTTGGAGCCTCTGTTGCCTGCCCCAGTACTGGCACACCCGGTTTCCAATTATCAGGGTGCAACCAAAGACATCAGTGTACTGGTGGATCGATCCATGCCGTATCGCACGCTTCATGAAGCGATCGCCGTATCACCTCCGGAGAAGCTGAAACGTTTTTATCCGGTAGATGTTTACGAAGATGCGGGTCTTGGCGCACGCAAAAGTGTCACCATACGTCTGGTGATCCAATCTGATGAGGGAACCCTGTCCGATGCGGAGATTGAAGAGCATGTTCAAGCTGTTCTCAAGATTTTGGAGAAGGCATGCCAAGCCACACTGCGCTAAAACAGGCCTATATTGCACCGGCGGAGGCTCCTTTTTCGGCACAATTTTCTGAAATTGCTCCGGACAAATCCATCTCGCACCGCGCCGCCATGTTCGCGGTATTGAGCGACCGCCCTACACAGATACGTCATTTTCTTCAGGGAGAAGATACGCGTAATACACTCAGCATCGTAGCACAACTTGGCGCTGATATTGTCCAGGAGGACGGTACGATGACCATTATTCCTCCAAAGACGTTGCGGGAGCCGGATGATGTGCTCGACTGCGGCAATGCCGGAACGGGCATGCGGCTGTTTTGTGGCCTGCTCAGCGGGACAGAGGGGAGTTTTGTGTTGACCGGGGATGCCTACCTTCGTCAGCGCCCCATGCGACGGGTTGTCGATCCGCTTCGGAGTATCGGGGCCCGTATCGATGGACGGGAGTGGGGCAACAAAGCCCCGCTTCATATTCGGGGCACCGCGCTCAAAGCGTTTGTGTATGATGCCCCGATCGATTCTGCCCAGGTCAAATCAGCGTTGATATTGGCGGCATTGCACGGGGATGGCGTCAGCCGGTACCGCGAAGCGCATTTGAGTCGGGATCATACTGAGAGAATGCTGCGCGGCATGGGAGCCGAGATCAAGACACGCAATGACGGATGGATCGAAATCACCCCGCTGCGTGCTCCGTTGCGTCCGTTGGATATTACCATTCCCGGCGACCCGTCAAGCGGATTCTTTTTTGCTGTGGCAGCGGCGATTGTGCCGGGTGCTTCAGTGACGCTTCACAACGTTTCCCTGAATCCGACCCGGATCGAGGCATACCGTATTCTTAAAATGATGGGTGCCGAAGTTGCCATGACGGAGTATGAGGATCGCTATGAGCCGATCGGCGATATCTACATTGCGTATCGCGGGCGCCTAAAGGCTGTAGAAGTTTCGGCGCGCATTGCCTGGCTGATCGATGAGTTGCCGGCATTGGCGATTGCCATGGCCGTCGCCACCGGAGTGAGCCGTGTTCGCAATGCTGCCGAATTGCGCGTCAAAGAGAGCGATCGGATCGCATCGGTGTTGACCGGACTGGAACAGGCGGGGATCGAGGTGGCAGCCTTTGAGGATGGCTACACTATTGTCGGCGGAAGATTGCAGCAGGCAGTGGTCGACAGTTTCGGCGACCACAGGGTGGCCATGAGTTTTGCGATTGCCGGATTGGTGTGCGGCATGACAGTGCAGGATACAGCGTGCATCGAAACCTCTTTTCCTAATTTTTTTACGCTATTGAAGCAGATCACAAAGGTACAATCATGAACATCGAACTGGCAAGCGCATACGGATTTTGCTACGGAGTAAAACGGGCGATCAGAATTGCCGAAGAAAATCCCGGCAGTGTAACCTACGGCCCCCTCATCCACAATACTGATGAAATCAACCGCCTCAAGGACGGCTTTGACATTGGTTTGGCCAACGATTTGCAGGAGGCCGAAGCGCATGAATCCATCGTGATCCGCACCCACGGTATTCCCCGTGATGAACTCTCCGAACTGAAAGGGCAAAAAAAGGAGATTATCGATGCGACCTGCCCTTATGTCAGAACCCCCCAAAAGATTGTGGCCGATATGAGCAGACAGGGGTACAGTATTGTGGTATTTGGCGACGCACAGCACCCGGAAATCCGAGGCGTCATCAGTTATGCCGAAGATCCGCGCAATGCTTTTGTGATTCTCGACGAAGCCGATATTGAGCAACTCCCACTCAAATCCAAAGTCGCCATCGTCGCACAAACTACCCGCAAACCGGATGATTTTACGCGGATCGTTTCCCAGTTGATTCTACGCTCCAAAGAGGTGCGTGTTTTCAATACGATTTGTAATGCAACGTTTGAAAACCAGGATGCAGCCGCCGAGCTGGCCAAGCGGGCCGATATCATGATCGTCATCGGCGGCAAGCACTCTTCCAATACCAAGCAACTCCATTTGATCGCAAAAAACTACTGCGAAGAGAGTTATCTGATCGAAAATGCATCGGAGATCCAGCCCGAATGGTTCGCGGGAAAAAAACTGTGCGGGATCAGCGCCGGCGCTTCATCGCCCGACTGGATCGTCCAAAAAGTTGTAGACCGCATCCAGTCAGAAATCATATCATAGAGGTACCCTTAAGGGCACCCCTAACAATGGGCAATACGCACAACATTTCCAACGTTAGAGGTACCCTTAAATAAAAAAAGGTATAATAGCGCCAAACTCAGGACAATGAAGGAAGGGTATATGAAGCTCGAAGATATCGAAATAGAGGATGTTGACTTTGAAGCAATGCTTGAAGAGTCATTCAAAAAAACAGAGTCACGCAACGATCTCGTGGCTGGAACGATCGTCAAGATCGTCGAAGATGAAGATTTGCTGATTGTGGACATTGGCGGTGGTTCGGATGCAAACCTTTCGTTAAATGAAGTGCGCGATGAAGCGGGCAATATCCCCTTTGCGGTGGGAGACAAAATCGAGGTCTTGACCCTCGGACGCGGTCGTGTTTCGTTTGAGCAGGCCAAGAAGCGCAAAGCGTTGAATGCGTTTATTGCATCGTACGATCCGGAGCACG
>CAZRUT010000145.1:0-3897 GCA_964603215.1 uncultured Nitratifractor sp. | reverse complement strand
GCGGATGCGGCAAATACCGCGCAAGCGTCGGCGGTAGGAGCCGATGTCGTATCGTGAAATGGTATTTTTGCCGACACCGCTGGAGGATTGCTGGAAGAGATGCTTTTTGGGGTCGATAATGATCCCGACGTGCCCAATCCGGCGATGACGGGTGCGGAAGAAAATCAAATCCCCCTTTTGGGCCGTTTTGATTGAAACTTTTTTGCCGTGCTTGAGGGCATAGTCATATTGATCGCCCGAGACACGGGGGAGCTGGATGCCGTATTGGCTGAACACCAGTTGCGTGAAGCGGGAACAGTCAATCCCCCGTTTGGGATTTTGTCCGCCCCATTTGTAGCGGATTCCGAGGTATTGGCGGGCGCTTTTGACGAGTTTCTGGGTAAAGGTCATTTGTTCTTTGACGCGGAGGGTTTGTCCGATCAGGATGCGGTGGCGCCGGAAATCGGTTTCATTGGCGCGAATGAGGGCTTTGAGCGGCATGTGAAATTGGCGCGCAAGCTTCAAAGGACTGTCACCGGGCCGGACAATATACGGCTGCGTGGCACCGTCGTAACGGTAGACATGCAGCTCCTGGCCGATGCGCAGGGTGGCGCGGTAGGTCAATTCCGGATTGGCTGCGAGCAATTGCTGGATTGTCATGGCATGGTTTCGGGCGATCGCATAGAGTGTATCGCCCCGTCTGACGGCATAATTGCCCAGGGTGTCCCCCCACAGTGCCGAAAAGGCAAGCAGCATCCAAAAAATATATCGCACCATCACGTAGCGTCTCCTTGTAAGTCCCGTCTCTGTCTTTGTTGAGATTTGAGGTAAATATTGTGTTTGCAATCATAGCCCAATATCATTAATGTCAATAAACCGAAAATAAACATGAAGTAAACAGGGAGAAATTCGATTTCATTCAGTCTTACACAAAACTTGTATATAATCACGACACTTATTTTTGAGGAGCTGTCATGAGCAGAGCATATAATTTTGGCGCAGGGCCGTCCACGTTGCCGACGGAGGTTTTGGAAATCGCACAAAAAGAACTGTTGGATTATCACGGCAGCGGCATTTCCATCATGGAGGCATCGCACCGATCCAAGCTGTACGACGATGTGCATGAGGGGGCGATTGCCCTCATACGCAGACTCTACAAGCTGCCGGATGATTTCGATATCTTGTTTATGCAGGGGGGCGCGTCGACGCAGTTTGCACTGGTGCCCATCAACCTCTACCGTGGCGGCAAAGTGGAGTATGCCAATACCGGTGCCTGGTCCAAAAAGGCAATCAAGGAGGCCCAGATACAGGGGTGCAACCCCATCGTCGTCGCCAGCAGCAGCGAACGTAACTTTGACCACATCCCCGAAGTGGCGTTTAGTGATGATGCCGACTATGCCTACATCACGTCCAACAACACCATTTACGGAACCGGCTACCGGGAATATCCCCGCACGCAGGCCCCGCTGGTCGTTGATGCCAGTAGTGATATTTTCTCCTATATGGTTGATTGGGACCGGACCGATCTTCTGTTTGCAGGCGCACAGAAGAATGCCGGGCCGGCCGGAGTGACCATCGTGATCATCCGCAAGAACCTGCTGGACCGTGTTGCGGAGACGACCCCCACGATGTTCCGGTACCGAACCCATGCCGATGCCAATTCGCTGTTCAATACACCGCCGACATTTGGCATCTATCTCCTCAAGCTGATTCTGGAGTGGATTGAAGCCAAAGGGGGGATTGAAGCCATTGCAGCCCACAATGAAGCCAAAGCAAAAATACTCTACGACGCCATCGACCATTCAGGCGGGTTCTACACCGCCCATGCTCAGCCGGGCAGCCGCAGCCGGATGAATGTCGCTTTTAATATTCACGATCGTGCACTGGAGCCGGCGCTGATTGCCGCAACCGAGGCGGCAGGGATGATCGGGCTCAAGGGGCACCGAAGTGTAGGGGGGCTGCGGGCATCGATCTACAATGCCATGCCCCAGGATGGGATCGAAGCGCTGGTGGCATTGATGCAGGATTTCCAAACCAAACACACCCAAGGATAAGCCCATGAACTATACGATCAAAACCCTCAACAATATTGCACCCGACGGCATGAAGCGATTTGATGACCGCTATGCGATCGATCATGAAAGTGCCAACCCGGACGCCATCGTTGTGCGCAGTTTTGCGATGCACGATGTTCCGTTCGGCGACCGCCTCAAAGCCATTGCACGGGCCGGCGCCGGCGTCAACAACATCCCGCTGGACCGCTGTACCGAAGCGGGGATTGTGGTATTCAATACGCCCGGGGCCAATGCCAATGCGGTCAAAGAATTGGTTATTGCATCGCTCTTTCTGGCATCGCGCGACATTGTAGACGGCATTCACTGGATACAGAAGACCCACGATATTGCACAGGTGGAAAAGAAAAAATCAAACTTTGCCGGCGGTGAAATCCAGGGAAAAACACTCGGCGTGATCGGCCTGGGTGCCATCGGGGCCATGGTGGCCAACAGTGCGATTGATTTGGGGATGGACGTTGTGGGATTTGATCCTTATCTGTCCGTGGACGGGGCACTGCTCCTCTCCAATCAGGTCAAAAAGGTCGATACCCTCGATATGATTTTTACCCGAAGCGATTACATCACGATCCATGTACCCCTATTGGAGAGTACCCAAAACATGATCAACGACGTGACATTAAGTCAATGCAAAGACGGCGTCAAAATCCTCAATTTTTCCCGGGGCGGACTGGTGGACAACGCCGCGATCCTCCGGGCCATCGAAGACCACAAGGTATCACGCTACGTGACCGATTTCCCCGAAGAGATTCTGCTGGGCAATCGCGGGATCATCCCCATTCCCCATTTGGGTGCCAGTACCGGTGAAAGCGAAGAGAATTGTGCGGTGATGGCGGTCGATGAGATTCGGGATTATTTGGAAAACGGCAACATCAGCAATTCAGTCAACTTCCCCAGTGCATCTTTGCCGAAAAATCCCGGCAGTACCCGGATCGTGATTGCCAACAAAAATATTCCGAGTATGATCGAGAGCATCACATCCAAATTTGCCAAAAACAACCTCAACATCAAGGACATGCTCAACAAGAGCCGCGGGGATATAGCCTACAATATCGTGGATGTTGCCGGAGAGGTCGACGAAAAACTTCCCGCCAGAATTGAGGCACTTGAAGGGGTGATTTTTGCCCGAATCATCGGATAGAAGCTTAGAGGTGCCCTTGTCTGTGTTCATGATTTTACGTTGCGCAGTGGTGGGTCCTCGGGGACTCGAACCCCGGACCGCCCGGTTATGAGCCGGGAGCTCTAACCAACTGAGCTAAAGACCCTTTGTGACGTCGTCGGTCGAGATTTTCGTGCGGCGTCTTCGGGGCGGCGCTTTGTAGGCGCGGCTGCCGGAATCTCTTTCGATCATGCTGATGCGTGCGTCGGCGGCATTATACATGAAATATCTTTTAAAGGCAATGAGATTGAGGAGGATGCCGAAAAAGATTGCAAAGATAATAAACGATGTTCCGCCGTGACTGAAAATCGGCAGCGGTATCCCCACAACCGGTGCCATACCGATGATCATATACATATTGATCCCCATATAGAAAAAGAACAAAAACGCCAGTCCGGACGCGACACTGCGGATGTAGTAATCCTCCCCGTAAATATGGGAGAGGATGAGCAGATGGACAATCAAAAGAATGTATGTGATGATGACGACAAGCATACCTGAAAACCCTTTGCGCTCTCCCAGATAGGCGAAGATGAAGTCGCTGGATGCGATGGGGAGGAATTTGAGCTGGGTTTGGGTCGCTTCATCTTTGGGTTTCCCGTGCAGCCCCCCCGATCCAATGGCAATAAGGGCTTGCTGGACATGATAACTGGGTTTTCCGAGGAAATCATGGATCCGCTTTTTCTG
>CAZRUT010000144.1:0-3930 GCA_964603215.1 uncultured Nitratifractor sp. | reverse complement strand
CGTGACAAGAAGCAAGAGAACAAACATGCCGTTTGCTTTGAGATTGTAATAAAGCGACCGATGGATCTGCCCACGGCCGTCGGCGTTGAGACGGGGGTAGTGTTTGCGGGCCAGACGGTGGAGTATCGCTTCGCCCCACAGTGCCGTCGCGATGGAGACGGTGATCGTGACCAGAATATAGCCGACGCGAAACACGGTCCAAAACGACGTTGCCTTTTCCCCGGCATGCCAGTGGGCACTCCAGGGGATCAGATGTGCCACCCATTCCGCAATACCCACAATCCCGTCCCAGACCCACCACAAAGGGACAATCCAGAGGAGGACAGAACCGATCCCGACCGTGAGGATAAACGGAAGCACTTCTCTGGACACAATATCCCGGAGGGTTTTTTGTATGAGAGATCCCATGAGTGAAGCCTTTATATGTAGGTTTTGGCAAAGGCGACATAGCGCCGGGCCGAGGCATAAAGTTCGGCAACTTCCGCATCAGTCAGGGGCCGGACGGCCCGGGCAGGCGCGCCGAGAATCATCGACCGGGGCGGGAAGATTTTTCCTCCTGTAACCAGTGCCCCGGCTCCGACAATCGATTCACGCCCGATCACCGCGCCATCCAGAATGGTAGCGCTCATGCCGATCAGGCACCCATCTTCTATCGTGCAGCCGTGCAGCATGACCCGATGGCCGACGGTCACATCGTCACCGATGAGGGTTGGATGGCCGTCCTGTCTGTCCGGATGTGTGGCGTGGGTGACGTGTATCATACTCAAATCCTGAATATTGGAACGTGCACCAATGCGGATGCGGTGCACATCGCCCCGGACGACGCTTCCGAACCAGATGGAACTCTCCGGCCCGACAACGACATCGCCGATGACGGTTGCACCCGGCGCAATCCATGCATCGGATTCAATACGGGGAAGTGCACCGCGGTACGGGACGATCCAGGGGGTATTTTGGGTCATGATTCGCTCTCCTTGAGTAATGTATCGGCCAGTTTTTTGACATAATTGCCTGTTTTCTTTTTCTTTTTGACTTTGTCGTGGATTTTGGTGACATACTGCTCCAGCAACTCCTGCGAATGGATGGGGCGCGCCCCTTTGGGCGCGACGGCACGATGGTATGTGCCGTCCTTGTGCAGCTCCCAGCGCAGGCGGTTGTCGGCCAGCTGCAGGTGGAGAATGTGCAGGATGCGCTCATTGAGCCCTGCATCGTGGATGGGGGTCATGAGCTCAATACGGCGGTCGAGGTTTCGGGTCATCAGATCGGCACTGGAAATGTAGGTAGCCTCGGCGTGCCGGAACCAGTAAATGCGGGGGTGCTCAAGGTACTTGCCGATGATCGAATAGACATGAATACTTTCGCTGATGCCGGCAATACCCGGACGGAGCGTGCAAATGCCCCGAATGATCAGTTCAATGCGCACACCGGCCTGCGATGCGCTATACAGGGCGCGGATGATGGCAGGATCGACCAGTGAGTTGGCTTTGAGGATGATGTGCCCTTTGCTTCCGTGTGTGCGCTCCCGGTTGATCAGTTTGATCAGGCGCGATTTGATTTGGGTGGGAGAGACGTAGAGGCTGTTGAGCTTGGTGTGGGGTGAAAAGCCGGTCAAAAAGTGAAAAAAACGGGTCGCGTCATTGTTGAAATCGTCCCGAACGGTAAAATAGCTCATGTCGGTGTAGATTTTGGCTGTCGCAGGGTTGTAATTGCCTGTCGCCAAATGAAGATAACTTTGAAAGTCTTTCCCTTTGCGTTTGATGACCTGGGCGATTTTGGCGTGGACTTTGAGGCCGGGGATGCCGTACACGACATGGGCGCCGACATCTTCGAGGGCCTTGGCCCAGTGGAGGTTATTCTCCTCGTCAAAACGGGCTTTGAGCTCTACCAGTACCGTCACCTGCTTCCCGTCCTCCACTGCATCGATGAGGGCTTTGACGATGGGTGATTTGGGTCCGACGCGGTAGAGGGTCATGCGGATGGCCAGTGTGTCAGGGTCGACCGCCGATTCCTGGATAAACCTGACAACCGGCTCAAAACTCTCATACGGATGATAGAGCAGAATATCCTGCTGCTCCATGGCCGCAAAAATATCTTCATTTTCGAGCGGAGGAAGGGTTTTGGGGGTGTATGAAGGGGGAAGGAGGTGTGCCAGTGATTTGTCTCCGACAATCTGCCACAGAGCCCCGAGATTGAGGGGCACAGAATGATAAAAAAACATATCATCTTCTTCCAGGCGGATGTAACTGTTGAGAAATGTGACCAGATCGGCATCGGCATCCTGATTAAATTCCAGGCGGACAACGGAACCTTTGTTGCGTGCGCGCAGCCCTTCTTCGAGGATTTGCAGGAAATCATCCGCTTCTTCCTCTTCGATGGCCATGTCGGCATTGCGCGTGACGCGGAACGGTGTTGACGTGACTTTGGTGTACCCCGGAAAAAGATCACTGATAAAATGTTCCACAATACTCTCGATCGGCACGAACACTTCGCCGGCCTGGATAAAACGGGGGAGAATGCGCGGGATCCGTACCAGGCCGTGTTTGGTGTCCCCATCGGGCCCGGTGAGTTTGACGACAATCCCGAAGCTGAGGTTGTTGAGGTGGGGAAACGGATGGGTGGCATCTACGGCGATCGGGATGACCACCGGATAGATTGTGTTGAAAAACGTTTCATGCAAAACGGTTTGCGTCTCATAAGGGAGCAGGTCATATGCTTCGATCCGGACACGATGGGGCCGCAGCAGCCCCATGATGGCATGATAACTGTGTTCAAGGAGCTCCATTTCGGCGTGGAGGTGGGTGTGGATGGCGGCGAGCTGTTCGGCGGGGGTCATTTTGTCGTGGCCCGTTTCCTGTACACGGGCCGTATACAGTGCTTTGAGTCCCGCGACACGGATCATATAGAACTCATCGAGATTGGTACCGTAAATGGCGAGAAATTTAAGCCGCTCCAGCGGCGGGAGTGTTGCATCCTGTCCCTGAGCCAAGACGCGGCTGTTGAATTGCAGCCAGCTCAGCTCACGGTTGAAGTAGTATTGCGGCGCGGAGCGATCGATGGACATGGTCGTATCCCTGATAAATGGTTTCGATTATTATACCGCACCAAGATAAAGCGTGTGCAGTGTTGTCACGGACGGAGTGTCCGCAGGCAAGCCTTTGGGGTGTACGTTGGGGATGATGGATTCAGAGTTTTTTGATTTTTGCGATGGTGTCCCGCAGGCGTGCAGCCTCTTCAAAATCGAGTTTTTTTGCCGCAGCAAGCATATCGGCTCTGAGCGCTTTGACGAGGCGTTGGCGTTCTGCTTTGGGCATGGTGTCTGTTTGGGTGCGTGTGCTGTACAGTGTGCCGGCGTCTTCGACTTTGAGATTGGCATCCAGCTCACGCATCGTGGTTTGGGGCGTGATGCCGTGCCGTGTATTGTATGCAATTTGTTTGGCGCGGCGTTGCCGGGTAATGTCGATACAGGCCTGCATGGACCGGGTGATGTTTTTGGCATACATAAGCACCCGCCCGTTGGCATTGCGGGCAGCGCGTCCGGCGGTCTGGATCAATGCAGTCTCCGAGCGGAGAAAACCCTCTTTGTCGGCATCGAGGATGGCGACGAGGGAGACTTCGGGAAGGTCCAATCCTTCCCGCAGCAAATTGATCCCCACCAGTACATCGAAGGTGCCCAGACGCAGTGATCGGATGATTTGATTGCGCGCAATGGCATCGAGATCAGAGTGCATATACTGGACCTTGAGCCCCAAATCGTTGTAATAGCTGCTTAACTCTTCAGCCATTTTTTTGGTCAGGACGGTGATGAGCACCCGTTCATTGCGGGCGACGACTTCCTGGATTCGATCGTGGAGGTTTTCGACCTGGTGGGTGCTGTCGATCACTTCGATTTCGGGATCGAGCAGTCCGGTGGGGCGAACCACCTGCTCGGCA
>CAZRUT010000143.1:0-3939 GCA_964603215.1 uncultured Nitratifractor sp. | reverse complement strand
GGCTTTCCCAATAACAATGTTGGAAAAGTCTTCGTTGCCGACCGTGCCGATTGTCGCCATACACTCACCCAGAATATAGCGCATTTCGCTGGAGGGGAGGCGCAGAGAGACATACTTGCCGTCGCGTCCCATGATCTGAGCATATCCACCGGCAGAGCGGGCAATTTTGCCCCCTTGGCCCGGATGCATTTCGATGTTGTGCACCAGCGTACCAACAGGAATATTTTTCAGTTTCATGCTGTTGCCGGGCTTGATGTCAAGCCCTGCTTCAGCGGACATAATTGTATCACCAACGTTCAATCCTTTTGGCTGAAGGATATAGCGGCGATCGCCATCTGTGTATTTGACCAGGCAGATACGACAGTTGCGGTATGGATCGTATTCAATTGTAGCGACGGTTCCCTGAACGCCCAGTTTGTTGCGCTTGAAATCAATAATTCGATAGAGTTTTTTGGCCCCGGCTTCGCGGTGGCGTGATGTGATCCGTCCATTGCTGTTGCGACCGGCATGGGCAGGAAGCTTTTTCAGCAAGGCACGTACGCTGGCTTTGGCCGTGATGTCACTGCTGTCCAGATTGGTCATATAGCGACGCGACGGTGTGGTAGGTTTGTATGTTTTGATTGCCATCTGCTCTCCCTTATACCGCTAAGCTTTCAATTTTGGCATCTTCAGGGAGCTTGACATAGAACTTTTTGCTGTCGGGGCGCTTCCCTTCGATCCCTTTGAATCGCTTTACTTTTCCATGCATGCGCATCGAGTTAACACGCAATGGTTTGATGCCAAAGTATTCGCGGAAAACCTCTTTGAGTCCATTCTTGGTCATGCGCGGGGTCGTTTGGACAACCAGAATCCCCTCTTCCTGAAGATCCAAACTCTTCTCGGTATACATGATCGATTTGATATCGGTAATATCTGCCATCTTACGCCTCTTTCGTCAAGTGTTCAAATACGGTTTTCTCGATCACAACCGCATGGTATGCGGCGGCGAGGTATCCGTTGAGCTCATTGGGCTCAATCAGGTATGCATCCTGAAGGTTGCGGAATGCCAGAAAAGTTTTGTCGTCAATCATCTCTTTGACAACCAGCACATCGCGCTGATTAAACCCGGTCAGCCATGAGCGTGCATCGCGTGTTTTTCCGGATGACACGTCGATCGTATCCACCACAAAGAGGCGCTCATTGGCCGCCAAATCTGCCAGAGCATGCATGAGCGCCAGACGTTTTTGCTTCTTGTTGACTTTCTGTGCATAATTGCGATCTGTCGTTGGGCCGAAAACAACGCCGCCGCCGCGAAACTGCGGTGCGCGGATTGAGCCCTGACGGGCACGACCGCCTCCTTTTTGGGCAAAAGGTTTCTTGCCGCCGCCACTGACAGCGGAGCGGTTTTTTACCTGTGCCGTATTGGCACGCATCCCGGCTGCATAGGCTTTGCAGTAAAGATACAGGTTGTGCGGATGCACTTCCAGAAAACTTTGCGGAAGATCGGTCGTTTTGATTACAGTTGCTTTACTCATTTCACAATCCTTACCACGCCGCGTGCACCCTTGTGTCCGGGTACGGCTCCTTTGACTACCAGAATGCCGTTTTCGACATCATAGGAGAGTACTTCATTTTTGACGCTGACTTGCGTGTTGCCGTATTGGCCGGGCATTTTGCGCCCTTTCTGGACGCGTCCGGGCCATTCGGCATTACCGATCGAACCGATGCGTCGGCCAAAGCGGTGCCCGTGCGATGCCGGTCCGCCGCTAAATCCGTGCCGCTTCATGCCTCCCTGGAATCCTCGTCCTTTGGAGCGCAGGGAGACTTTGACGGTCTTTGTCTCGGCCAAAACAGCTGTATCGAGATCACCCGCCGCGACCCCTTCGGCCACTTCAAGGGTCATGAACGCATTAAAAGTTGCGTCAATGCCGTATTTTTTTTGTTGGCCCTCGATGGCGCGGTTGATTTTTTTGCCGCTGTGATATGCAACCAGTGCTTTGCCATCTTCGCGCACGGTACATACCTTGGCCTCAACCACTTTCAAAAGTGTTACGGGAACAGTCGGGACATTGATGGTTCGGCTCATGCCGATTTTTTCTACGATAAATTCCATTCTTTGACTCCTTACTTGTCCATCGACCGAATTTCGACTTCGACCTCGGGAGCCAAATCCAGCTTCATCAATGAGTCGATGGTGTCGGAAGTGGCAGAGACGATGTCGATCATCCGGGCATGTATGCGGATTTCGAACTGCTCGCGGCTGTCCTTGTTGATGTGCGGCGAACGCAACACGGTATATCGTTTAATTTTGGTCGGCATCGGGATGGGGCCGCGAATCTCGGCGCCGGTACGCTTGACAGCATCCACGATGGATCCGACGGATCGGTCCAAAACACGGTGATCGTAAGCTTTCAGCTTCAATCTGATTTTTTCCATTTTTACCCTTTGAAAGAACTCGTTGGTTGACCCAACATAAATTTTAGGTGCCCGTTGCATGGGAGAAGGATTATACCCAAAAGCCCTTCACAGGCTCTTGACTTTTTTGATCAAAAGAGTACAATACTGAAAACTATTTCCTTTTTAGGAGGAAAGATTAGATGGATTTGCTCAACTCCTTTTACAATATCAGGGTCAAAAATGTCAATTTTTCTCCGCGCAAGCTCACTGTGCCGCCGCAACAATCGTTTCGTTTGCACGGCGCGCGCGGCGTCGGGAAGAGTTATTGGGTTATTGAGTACCTCCAGGCGCTTCCGTCCGGCTCGTGGCTCTACCTGGACTGCCAGGATCCCATTTTTGCCCTTGAGGACATCGATCATCATCAAATCAACGCGTTTTTGGAGGAAGAGTCCATCGATACCCTGGTGCTTGATCACTATTATGATGGATTTCTGGAAACACTCCCTTCCGTCGGGCATTTAATCGTGGTGTCCCGTCTCCCGATGCCACACTTGAATCTTCCGGCACAGGAGCTCTATGGGTTGGACTACGAAGAATTTCTTTCATTCGATCGCGACCATACACCAACGCACAGCTTCAATCGCTTCCTCAAAGTCGGAACACTCCCGGCAATGGCTCGGCGGGAACTTGCGGCACGCGATGCAACGCTGCGTCCCTTTTTCTTTGCTTCTTTTGATGAGGACGAGGGACGCCTCATGCTGGTCATGGCGCGCTTTGCAGGTCGCCGCGTCACGACCCACCAGCTGTACACACATGCCAAAGAGTATTTTCGCATCTCGAAGGATCGGGTTTACCGTACCGTCCAACGTTTCGAAGCGGAAAAACTGGTTTATTTCATCCCCGATGTCACGGGAAAGGGTGGGCGCAAAATGATCCTGTACGACCATGCACTCTCCACATACCTCAGCAAAACACAATCCTTTGCCGTGACGTTCGATATGCTGATTGCCTCGGCGCTGATCAAACATGGGTTTTCTTTCGTGGCGCTGGGGCATCGCGGTTATCTCTACGAAGGCGAGCTGATTCTTCCTGCTGCATTTGAAACAGAGGAAAAGGTATGGAAATACGTTTATGATCGCATGAAGCTTTTTCTGAAATATGGCGTTCATCATGCATGGGTCGTCACCATTTCAAACCGTTTTTCTTTTGCGCTGGGAACGGGGCGAACGCAGATCGTTTTTGAAGGGATTCCGTTTTACGAGTGGAGTATCGTCAACGCATAAAGGGTACCTCCCGCCAGATCCCTGCGGCACCCGGACGGACGGGGTGGGCTGCTATGTTCCCATCCTGACCCGCTGTCCCGTCCGTCCGTTGCACAGGTCTAACAAGAGGCAGGCGCATTATATCAAAGAATCTCTAAGTCCCCCATAATAACGCTTTTATCTATTATCGGTTATAATGGCGCCCCTGCATCGACAGATGCCCCACAGAGAGGTGGCCGAGTGGTCGAAGGCGCACGCCTGGAACGCGTGTATAGGGCAACCTATCGAGGGTTCGAATCCC
>CAZRUT010000142.1:0-3953 GCA_964603215.1 uncultured Nitratifractor sp. | reverse complement strand
TGACCCATCATGCCCATACCCATGCCACCTCTTCCTTGTCCCATACCTTTGCCCTACATTGCGCGATCTCCTGCCTCCATTGATTTTGATGGTATTAACATATTATTGCTTTTGGGACACCTCTCATCAGAAGACTCCGCCTCCAAACACAGATGTGCAGCCCTCTGCCAATTGCTTCTTACATACTTTTGGGTATAATCCATTTTATTTTATTGCGCGCCGTGCGGCCGCGACCCAAGGAAGATGAATGAGCGATCTTTTTGAAGACAGCAATACCGAACAGGTTTTGATCGAAGACAGCATCCGGGGGAGTTATCTGGACTACTCGATGAGCGTCATCATCGGCCGGGCGCTTCCCGATGCCCGGGACGGCCTCAAGCCGGTGCATCGCCGCATCCTTTATGCCATGAACGAACTCAACCTCAGCCACCGGGCCCCCTACAAAAAGTCGGCGCGGATCGTTGGGGACGTTATCGGTAAGTATCACCCCCACGGCGATAACGCCGTATACGACGCATTGGTGCGGATGGCACAGGACTTTTCGATGCGGATTCCGCTGGTGGACGGTCAGGGGAACTTCGGTTCTGTCGACGGCGACAATGCTGCGGCTATGCGATACACCGAAGCACGCATGACGCGCCTCTCCGAAGAACTGCTCGCCGATTTGGACAAAGATACGGTCGATTATGTGCCCAACTACGACAACAGTATGTCTGAACCCGATGTGCTTCCCAGCCGGGTTCCCAACCTGCTGCTCAACGGCTCTTCGGGAATTGCCGTCGGGATGGCAACCAACATACCGCCCCATCGCCTCGATGAATTGATTGACGCAATCTTCATGCGTCTGGACAACCCCGACGCCACCGTCGAAGAAATGATGATCGCACTGAAAGGACCTGATTTTCCTACCGGCGGTGTGATTTTTGGCAAAAAAGGGATCATCGATGCCTACAACACCGGACGCGGACGGGTCAAAGTCCGGGCAAAAACCCATATTGAACAGAACAAAAACCGCGAAGTGATCATCATCGATGAACTCCCCTACCAGGTCAACAAAGCACGGCTCATTGAAAACATTGCCCAGCTGGTGCGCGACAAACAGATTGACGGCATTGGGGAAATTCGCGATGAATCCGACCGTGAAGGGATTCGGGTTGTCATCGAACTCAAGCGCGATGCCATGAGCGAAATTGTCCTGAACAACCTGTTCAAATCGACCCAGATGCAAACCACGTTCGGGATCATTCTCCTGGCCATCGTCAACAAAGAACCCAAAATCTTCACCCTCGGTGAACTGCTGGACCTTTTCGTCAACCACCGCAAGACTGTCATCATCCGCCGGACGATTTTTGACCTCGAAAAAGCCCGTGCACGTGCTCACATTCTCGAAGGGCTCAAGATCGCCGTGGACAACATCGACGAAGTGATCCGGATCATTCGTGCCAGTGCCGACGATGCCGAAGCACGTGCCAACCTTATGGAACGCTTCTCCCTCAGCGAGATCCAGGCCAAAGCGATTCTTGAAATGCGCCTCCGCCGCCTTACCGGTCTGGAAATCGAAAAAATCGAAAACGAACTGGCTGAGCTGCGCAAACGCATCGCCCACCTCGAAGGTATCCTCAAGAGCGAAGCAAAAATCATCAAAATCATCCGTGAGGAACTGGCCGAAGTCAAAGCGGCTTTCGGTGAAGAGCGTCGCACCGAAATCGTGGATGACTACGACGACATTGATATCGAGGACCTCATTCCCAACGAGCCGATGGTGGTCACCATCACCCACCGCGGCTACATCAAGCGTGTTCCGGTCAAACTCTATGAGAAACAGCGCCGCGGCGGCAAAGGCAAAATTGCCGTGACAACGTATGAAGATGACTTTATCGAGAAGTTTTTCATTTCCCATACACACGATACCCTGATGTTCATCACCGACCGGGGTCAACTCTACTGGCTCAAAGTCTATCGGATTCCCGAGGGGTCCCGTGCCGCCAAGGGGAAGGCCGTCGTTAACCTGATCAACCTCCAAAAAGACGAAAAAATCATGGCGATCATCCCCACCAGTGATTTTGACGCAGGCAAAAGTCTGGTCTTTTTCACCCGCCGGGGTATCGTCAAACGCACCGCACTGAGTGAATACAGCAACATTCGCTCCAACGGTGTCCGTGCCATCAATCTGGATGAAAAAGACGAAGTCATCGAGGCCAAGATTGCCACCGCCAACACCCGCTGGCTCTTCGTCGCCACAAAAAAAGGGCAATGCATCCGATTCAAGACCGAAGAAGCACGCCAAATCGGACGGGTTGCCCGGGGAGTGGCCGCCATCAAGTTCAAGATTGACGGTGACTATGTCTGCGGCGCAACTACCATCGAAAACGAAACCGACGAGATCTTGATCATCGGTGAAAAAGGACTGGGCAAGCGCACCACGGCCGACGAATACCGCGAACAAAGCCGTGCCGGCAAAGGGGTGATCGCTATGAAGCTCACCCCAAAAACCGGCGATGTGGTCGGGGTTGTGTTTGTCGAAGACGACAAAGACCTCATGTGCCTCACCAGTATCGGCAAAATGATCCGCGTCGATATGCAAACCATCCGCAAAGCCGGCCGCAACACTTCTGGCGTCAAAACCGTCAACATCGAAGGAAAAGACAAGGTGGTCTCGATCGCCAAATGTCCCAAAGAAGAGAAGGCCCAAGAGCCCGAAGCCTAAACCGCTTGTGCGGGCCGTGCATACAAAAATACGAAGGAATATATCATGGATCAAGGCTATCATATCGCCATCGTCGGTGCCAGCGGTGCCGTCGGTGAAGAGATCCTGCGTGTCCTGGAGGACGTGCAGTTTCCCGTCGCATCTATTCTCCCACTGGCCAGCGCCAACAGCGCCGGCGAAACCGTCGATTGCTGTGGCAAAAGCTATCGGATTGAGGCATTGACCGAGACGGTCTTTGCTGGGCGTGATATTGACATCGCCTTTTTCTCCGCCGGCGGAAGTATTTCGGAACAATACGCCCAATATGCCGTCGAATCGGGTGCGGTCGTCATCGACAACACATCGCACTTTCGCATGGAGCCCAATGTCCCGCTGGTTGTCCCCGAAGTCAACCCCGAAGACATCCGACTCTGGCGGGAGACCGGCATCATTGCCAACCCGAACTGCTCCACCATTCAAATGGTGCTTGCACTCAAACCGCTGCACGACCTCTATGGGATCCAGCGGGTCGATGTAAGTACCTATCAGGCTGTCAGCGGTGCCGGCAAAGCGGGCGCCGAGGAACTGGTGCAGCAGATGCAGGACTTTTTTGCATTCAAACTGGATACGAGCGAGCACAAAGCCTTTTTGCACCAGATCGCCCTCAATGTTATTCCCCATATTGATGTCCCCCAACCCAACGGCTACACCAAAGAAGAAATGAAAATGGTCAACGAAACCAACAAAATCATGCACAGCGACTTTGCCGTTTCGGCCACCTGCGTCCGGGTACCGGTTTTGCGTACCCACAGTGAAGCGGTTACTGTCACCTTTGACGACAATGTGGATGTGGATGTCGGTGCCGTTCGGGCTGCGCTTGATGCCATGGAGCACGTCACGGTAATGGACGATCTCGGCGAAGGAGTCTATCCCATGCCGGTCGTTGCCACCGACACCGATACCACATTTGTCGGGCGGATTCGCAAGGACATTTATGCCGACAACATCCTCCACTTCTGGGTCGTAGCCGATCAGCTGCGCGTCGGCGCAGCCACCAATTCGATCCGCATCGCACAGAAGTGGATCGCAATGGAGGAAGCATAATGTCCGCCCATCAAGAAACACCAGAAGAACAACGTCAGATTGGCATCATCGAGGCATGGTTCGAGGGGGCGATCTGGCGCAGCCGCTTTATTGTCATTCTTTCCGTCATTTTCGGGCTCCTGGGTGCCTTTATTCTCATGATCGTCGCTTCGTTGGAGATTTG
>CAZRUT010000141.1:0-3960 GCA_964603215.1 uncultured Nitratifractor sp. | reverse complement strand
ATCCGACCTATTTCATCCTGACTGCATTCATCACCGGTATCTTCATCGCTTTTATTCTGATGGGATACCGCTACAAGCTCCAGTTTCCCGGTGAGATCAGGAAGATGCTCGAAGGATTTGCCAAAATTCAGGGACTTTTGGTTTCGATTCTGATTTTCTTCGTAACATGGAAATTACTGACAGACCTGTACGGCGGGATGCCGAACCGCGCTGATGTCGCGCACCATATTCTGGGATCGTGGACGTTTTGGGCCGAAGTGATTCTGGCTATGATCATCCCGCTGCTGGTGGTGCTCAAAGACTATGGCCGGTCGCCCGTATTGATGTTTTGGGCATCGCTGAGCGGTATGGTGGGGATCTTTTTCATGCGCTACAATCTCGTGCACGATACCCAGCTCAAACCGTTGCAGATGATGAAAACACGGGAGTACATGCTGCCGCCGGAATGGGTCCATTACTTCCCGAGCAGCACCGAGATTATGATCTCGCTTGGGGGACTGGGCATTGCGCTCTTCCTGTATTATGCGGGGACAAAACTGTTTAATTTAGATGCCGACGAGCATTGAAAGGAGAATCCATGAAACGAACACTGATTCGCGCAGCACTGGTCCTGTCCCTTGGAATAGGCATCGCGGCCACCTGGGCATCGGCAGATCCCCTCAAAGGGGAGAAGGTCGTCAACAATGCCCTCCATGGCGATTGTGCTATGCCGACACCCCGCGTGGCCATGCAGCACTCCCAAAAAGAGTGGGATGCCATTTTCAAGTCCGGCCAGATGGAAGCCGAGATTGCCAAACTGTGTCAGCACAAGACACCCATCAAGCCGTTTAACACGAAATACGCGAAAAACGTCTTTGAGTTTTTGGAGCACTACGCCAACGACAGTGGCGCTGTGCCCGCCTGATAAGTTGACATACAGGAACGCGGTGCGCTCACACAGACGTACGTCAACTTCTTGAATTCTTCCGGGCGTGCCCGGGGGGATCCATCCTGCTGTTCGGTAGGCATCCTCACAACAAATTTTTGCTACAATACATCGCTTCGTGTCCATATCGGACGATGGGGGGTATGTGATCCTGGTGGACACTGCGGGCTTCAAACCCGATCATCGGGGGGGATGACCCTCACCGAGGGAGGTTCGATTCCTCCACCCTCTCGCCACATAAAATTTCATCTTTCTATGTTTGTATAAGGCGGATTCGACTCATAAAAGAATACATATTCCAACATCCAAGCTCTTTTAACTATGCAACCATCACGTGATAAAACTGGACAATTAGAGGTGCCCTTAGGCAAACCGAAACAAGCGTTTTTCTCCTTCGCGCACGACGTCTCCGTTTTGATCGAGATACTCCAGGTAGGCGATGCAGTATTTGCGGCTCATGCCGGTGGCCTGCTTGAAATTGCGGATGTCGATATAGCCTTGGGCGGTGATGAGTTCGCGCATCAGCGACAGGGCGCTGCGGAGGTTGGTGTCGGTCACAAAGAGGTTGTGGGCGAGGCGGAGGACTTTTTTGCGGGCTGTGAGGGACTTGAACGCCCGATCCCCGGTGGCCCGGTCGAGGTCAAGGCGGTCATAGAGATTGTAGGGGGCTTCGGGGGTGAGCCCTTCGTCGTCGAGGATGGCAAAAATCCGTTCTTCCAGTCCGTCGAGTAACTCCGAAGCATCCTGATCGGCACGGAGATAGACGCCGTTGGTCTGGACAAGATACCCTGCATCGATCAAGCGATCCATCGCGTCAGCGATCAGCGCTTCACTGGCCCACTTGATGCGCAATGCCACCGATGCCGGCGACAGAAAAGCACGCGGATTGTGTTCGTAGATGGCGGTGACGGCATCGTGGATGTGCTGCCGGGCACTCAGCGGATAAACCACCAACCCCGTGTCGTCCACAAAAACCCCTTCGAGTCCGTGGGCGATCCGGAGCGCGGCTTCGTGGTCCATTCCAAAGCGCTGATAGCTGGAAATGAGGCCAAATCCCCGGGAATGATGGGCAATCAGCAGGGCAAAAGCTTTGGCGAAATCCCGGTTGGCCAATGCATGCAGCAGTTCGAGTTTCTGGCGGCGGCGGATCGGTTCGCTGATGGGGATCAGTACCGTGCCTCCAGCCGCGATGCGTCCCCCGATCAGGAGCACAAAGGGATCGCCAAACTGTGCAAAGACCTTGTCCTGGAGTTTGAGGGTAGCGAATGTTGCATCGGCGTAGAGGAGCACGCGCGCTTCGATCCGTTTGGCACCGCTGATAAACAGTACATCGCTTTCGTGACGTATGGTGGTGTCTCCGATGGGACGCAGCCGGACATCCAGCGTCGTAAATCCGCGGAAATAGCCCCGCGAGGTGAGGAGATATCCTTTGGCAAGCTGGGTATGGGGGATGTTGAGGTTGAGGGCGACCCGCTGGTGGGTATAAGCCTGTTCCCGGTCGGCATTGTGTACCTGGATGTTGCGGACGGTGGCCGGTTTGCCCCGTTCGGCAACGGTGAGTTTGTCGCCTTTGCGGACGGTGCCCGAGAGGACCGTTCCGGTTACGACGGTTCCCACCCCGCGCGGGGAGAAGACCCGATCGATGTAATAACGAAAAAACGGTGCATCGGGCAGGGTGCGCGGCGGGAGGCCGAAGAGCACATCCCGGAGCGCTTCGATCCCCTCGGGCTGGTGGATCGATGTGGCGAGGACGGCAGCGACTGTGCAATGGGGATATTGCTCCCGGATGAGGGTTTCGATCTCCCGTTTCCGGCGGGCAATATGCTCAGCAGTGACACGGTCGCTTTTGGAAAGGGCGATCACCATGCGCCGTACCCCGACGATATCCAGCACTGCCAAGTGTTCCCGTGTCTGGGGCATGATCCCTTCGCCTGCGTCGATCACCAGCAGCGCTGCATCGAATCCAAAGGCACCGCTGACCATGTTTTTGATCAGGCGCTCGTGCCCCGGTACGTCGATGAACGCCACGTTGATGCCGTTGCGCTGCATGTTGGAAAAACTGAGATCAATAGTGATGCCCCGGGCCTTTTCTTCGGCCAATTCGTCTCCGTTGTAGCCGGTGAGGGCTTCGATGAGGGCGGTTTTGCCATGGTCTACGTGGCCGGCGGTTCCGATGATCATGTCGCGCATCAGACGTCCTTTTCGGTGTGGGCGGCCGCTGCGCGGACAATGGCATCAAAATCAGCATCTTCAAGGGTGCGCAAATCAAGCACAAACTGTTCCGCCTCGATCCGCCCGATGATCCGGTGACGGCGAAAATGCGCTTCGAGGGCAAGCGGGTCCCCCTCAAGCGCCAGCACCACTGTGGGGATTTTGCGATTGGGCATGGTGCCGCCGCCGACGTAAGTGCGGCTGGATTTGACTGTGGCAGGATGGCCGAGGCGTGCCTGCAAGGCGCGGGCGCGGGCGTCGAGTGCTTCGGGGGTGGCCAACAGCATCCGGAGGGCCGGAATGCGGTCGTAGGCTTTTTGGCGGTATGCCAGGACGGTGTGTTCCAGCAGGGAAAGGGTGATTTTGTCCACACGGAACATTCGGAGAATCTGGTTGCGTTTGAGCTGAGCGATGAGGGTTTTTTTGCCCACAATGATACCGGCCTGGACGCTCCCGAAGAGTTTGTCCCCGCTGAAGCTCATCAGGGAAGGAGGGTGCTCCATCAGCCGAAAAATCGACGGCTCTGCCTGCCCCAGGCCCCATGGCAGGTCGGGGAGATATGCACTCCCGAGATCGTAATAATCGATCAGATTGTGTTGGCGGGCCAGTGTACTGATCGCTTCCATGTCGGCCTCGGCACTGAATCCTTCGATGGTGTAGTTGGATTTGTGCACTTTCATCAAGAGGGCCGTCTGGTCATTGATGGCCGCTTCATAATCGGCGATTTTGGTTTTGTTGGTGGTGCCTACTTCCCGCAGGATGACACCGCTGGCAGCCATCACGTCGGGGATCCGAAAACTCCCGCCGATTTCGACGAGTTCTCC
>CAZRUT010000140.1:0-3963 GCA_964603215.1 uncultured Nitratifractor sp. | reverse complement strand
AAAAAGGCGATTTGGACAAAAACAAGCGGAACCACAATATAAGCCCACCCCAGAAGCTTGTTGGCCGCAAATCCTTCGCGTCCGCCCATTATGACATAAAACACCACATACATGATGGCCATCAGGAGCATAAAACTGTCGGTAATGAATGCCTTGGTGCGGGTGCGCTTGTCGGGAAATATTGCTTGCGGTACGGTCCGCTTCTTTTTCGGAGGCAGTGCTGCAGTGCTTTTCCCGTGTTTGAGATCGCGAAAGCGGGGTTTTTCCATGATGGAGTCCTTAGAGTTTGGCACCGAGGCTCATGCTGAATATCGGCAGCAGCATGGCCATGACAATGACCCCGACAATTCCACCAATAAGAAGCATCATGACCGGTTCGACCATTTTAAGGAGGCGATCAATGCCCTGTTCATTCTCTTCCGAATAGAGGGCAGAAAGATTCCCCATCACCGAAGCGACATTGCTTGATTCTTCCCCGAGGGCCAGCGTTTGAAGGAAGTTGCTCTTGAGCGCAACCCCTTTGCTGGAGTAAAGGGCATTGGAAAGCTTGTTGCCTTCAGTTACTTTCTGGCTTACTTCTTCGAAGAGGTCCCGAATGGCCAGATTGCCAAAGGTGCTGCTGGCCAGTGTCACGGCCTGCGTATACGGGACGCCGGAATCAAGCATCAGAGCGATAATATAGCTAAAGCGTCCGAGCTCATGGTTTTGGGCCAGTTTGCCCACAATGGGAAGGCGCAGCATCAGCGCATCGACCATGTAGTGGAAGGGGCGGATTTTGCTGTATGCAATCTTGCCGACAATGATAGCAAGCAGCGTTCCAACCATAATGCCGACATAATGCTGGCCGAGAAAATGGCTTGCGCCCAATACAAACTGTGTGATGCCGGGGAGCTCTTGGTGGGTGTCTTCAAAAATTCCGGTAATTTTTGGGACGACATAAATCAGCAGAAAAACAGTCATGCCTACCGCGACAGTCAGGATAAAAAGCGGGTAAATCATCGCATTGATTACCTGTTGGCGTATGCGGCTCTGGGATGCAAAAAATTGGCTCATATTGGTCAAGACTTCGACCATTTTCCCTCCCTGTGCAGCCACCTTGACACTCTGGAGAAAAAACGTGGGAAGGGTGTAGATTTTTTGTTCACCGAGTGCCACAGAGAGCGGCTTTCCTTCATCAACCATTGTTTTGGCTGCATTGAGAAAGGCATAGTAGTTTTTTTCTTTTTTATGCTGTTTCTCCATCAGTTTCAATGCGGTAAGAATGGTCATGTTTCCGGCATTGAGGTAACTGGCCAACTCTTTGGAGAAGTTGCTCAAGAGGGTGTTGGGCATGGTGCGTCGTCCGCTCAGTCCTTCCAGAGAGAACGCCCTGGCTTCCTGAAGCGCATCATAAAAAATTCCCTGTGCCCGGAGTTTGGATTTGGCTTCTTCGGCCGACGATGCACTGATGGTGCCCCTGGTGCGCTTACCCTCTTTGTTGAGGCCTTTGTATTTGAAGAGCATGGTGCTTGCATTCCTTGGCAAAAATTGTATAATTATACCCAAACAATACCAATCTGAGGATAGTATTATGGCACAACGCTTTGCTTTTGTGTATCTGGGGTGGCTGGCGGTGCTGTTTGGGCTGTTCTATTGGGACCTGTCTCCGATCGCACATGGGGTCAATGAATGGCTGCGCCTCAAGCTCCTCATGGTGATGGGCTGGGGTTTGGCCGATGGGCAGGTGCGCGGATCGGACGTCTGGATCAACCCCCATTACAAACTGATCATTGAAAAGGCGTGCAACGGCATGATCCCAGTACTGATGTATCTTGCCTCGATTTTTGCGTATCCTTCCGGATGGGGGCGGCGCATCCTCTGGGGGGTTGGCGGCAGCATATTCATGTTGGCACTGAATGTGATTCGGGTTTTTATGGTGACCTGGTTTGTCATGCAGGGGGGGCGGGAAGATTTTTCCCTCTCGCACGATGTATTTGGCAATGCACTCTTCATGATCGCCGGACTGGGGATGTTTTATGGATTCATACGCGGAAGCCGGCGCCCACATTGATCCCCGGCATCAAAACTTAAGCCGGTAATACCGCGCAGAGTATTCGCTTTTGAGCATGATCGCGCGCACGGTGACGGGAATGGGAAGTTTGCCGAGTTTCAGCGGATCACCGATGTGAATTTTGCGTTTTGTCTCTTTGAGGGTTTTTCGCGTGATGTCTTTGTCTCCGTGGAGTTTTTCCAGTACCGTGTATGCATTTTTCTCTTCTTTGTCGTAGCGCATGATTTTGGGCACCAGAAAGAGGGTGTTGGCCAGCTCCGATTTGACCCGGCCGGAAATGTAGTGTGCGATCTGCTGATTTTGGGATTCAATTTTGACGATGCCGAGTACCACAATACTGATGAGCGTTACCGACACCAGTACTTCCAAAATCGTAAACGCCCGCCGCATCAGAAAAATGTTCCCATTGCATCAAGCTGCTTCCGGTATTTTGTCCACCGCTCTGTTGCGGCATCCAGGCTGTCGAAGCGTTCAATTTCTCCGAAATAGCTTGGGAGAAAATAGAATTGGTCTTTGGATTCAAGAATCATTTGCGATGTGCTTCCATTGGCATAGTAGTGAAAACGCAGACAAACTTTTTGATCCTTGATCCGCCCGAAGTCAATTTCTTGAGCGTTGCCGCTTTTGTCAAGAATATATGCCGTGAGGGGTGGGAGCTGGCTGGAAACACTGCGCTGTTTGCCTCCCAGTGACAGAAAGCATTTTCGGCAATGATCGACGCAAACAAGGGTGGCCTCCCCGGCACCGCGCGTCAAAGCATTCGCTTTGAGTTGCGGGATTCCCACTTTGGGTTTCTTCTTCGCACCAAACTGGATGTTGCTGAAAATCAGCGCAGCGAACAGCGAGGCAATCAGAATAACGATGATCAGTTCTATGAGAGAAAAGCCCGGAGCCTTCCGGGCGGAAAAAGAAGCGTGTGCGGTTATTTTTGGCATTGGCTGTAGCGGATGTCTGCCGCTTCGGCTTCGCCGCCTTCCCGGCGGTCCGCCCCGAGACTGATGAGTTCGAATTTGGTGCCGTCGAGTATATACACAAATGGAGTCTTCCATGAGTCTTTGGGGAGTTTCTCAAGGTAGGGATTGGTCGAATAGTTGGGGTATTTGTCCGCATCCGGATTGACCAGCAGTGCCTGAAGTCCTTCTTCGGTCGCGGGATACATGCCATTGTCGAGTTTGAACATTTTGAGTGCCTGTCCCAGGCTGCTCATTTGCGAGCACACCAGGTCACGCTTGGCCTTTTCTCCGGCACCGATAAGGTTGGGAACGACAAAGGCCGCCAACAGGCCCAGAATGAGGATGACCACCAGAAGTTCGAGCAAACTAAATGCTTTTTTCATTGTTTCGGATTCCTTTTAGTCTTGATTGACTATAATTAGTGAAAATTATTCTACTTGAATTGAGCTTTTAAATGGATAAAATGCGACGCGGCGTTACCCTTTTTATCACCCTTTCGATTATCGCGGCGATGCTGGCACTGCTGGGGACGGTATTTACTTTTCTCGAGACGGCCCGCAAAGAGGCTGAGGTCAAAGCGTCGCTCATTCAGGGCAATCTTCTCTACGCCGACGCCAAAAGTGCCATCCGCCGCCTGCTGGGCAAAACCCCCCGCAACAGCACCTACAAGACATTCTACGCCACCCCGCTGGCGATAGCATCCCAAAACGGAGAATTTGGTGCTATGGTTCATTGCTCTCCCCTTGCCGATCGCCCCAATATCGCGTGGCTGGGGATGGATGGAGATCGTGACCACGTGGGGCATTTCGAGGTTGCCGAAAAAATATACGAAGCCATTACCGACCGGGCCGACCTGCGTAACCCTTCTGCTCTCCATCAAATGATCCTTGATGCCCTCCGTCAAAAAAAGCAAATGCGCTTCAATATACTAAGTAATATTAATAAAAAAAAGGGTACAAC
>CAZRUT010000139.1:0-3979 GCA_964603215.1 uncultured Nitratifractor sp. | reverse complement strand
TCTCTATCCAGGTCTTGGTCTTGATGTAGAGGCGGGTACGCTTCTTGGCGGTGAAACAGCCCAGCTGGCAGTAGAGCACATCCATGTCCCCGCGCCTGATCGCCGTACGGACTATTTTGAGGTTGGACTTTTTGGCCAGCGTGCGTGCAGCCTGGCAATAAATCCGCCGCTCACTGTCGGCAATCTGCTCCAAATCCTGAAGCACTTCGTGTTTGAACTCTCCCATTGGCTGTCGGCCAAACTGTCCCAAATCGCAGGCGGTGATGCGGACACCGAGTTTTTTGGCTTTTTCGCCTACTTCGATTGGATCTACCCCCATTTTTTTGGCGATCTTGAATGCATTGCTGCAACGGAGTTTTCCGGAATCATCACGATATTTTTCGATGAGAATATCCAGGCCATTTGGTGTTTTTTTGTGAACAACAGGTACGTTCATCCTCTCCTCCTTTGCTGGAATATGGACACCGCAATATCCATATATCAACAGAATGCCAGTAACATTCTGAGGTAGACCGGGGGAGGCTTACACCTCGCCCTCGATCAGTTTCTTGTAGTAAGTGCTGTGCAAATGCTTCAGCTCATCCTCACTCTTTTTTCCGTTGATCATGCTGCCCAGCGCCCCTTTGATAGCAAAGATGGACATATAAAGATGCGTGATAAACAGTGCTGCAATTGCCATACCGAGGAAATTGTGCACAATAGCCGACAGACGCAGATATGCGATCTGATCTGTGTCGGCCGCCACACCAATCCACGACAGAATGGGTCGGATATCAATGGTCTGAAAGTACATCAGCCCGCCCGTGACAATCATCACGAGCCCGCCGATCGTGGCCAGCCAAAACCATAGTTTTTGTCCTGCATTAAATTTGCCTGCCGGAATCTCGCGTTTCTTTCTGCTGAGATATCCCCCTGCGACAAAGAGCCACTTGACATCATCCAGCGTCGGTAGCATAGGGATGACCCATGCCACAAACATTGGAATCACCGCTACCAGAAATAATACGGTGCCAATGCTGTGTGCATATCGGGCTGTTCGTACTAATGTACCACCCCCAAGCGCGTCCCCGAAGATCATCATAAACCCCGTAGGGACAATCAACACAAAGCCGATCGCTGCGATCCAGTGGACAACACGCATCAGAAGGGAAAAGATGCGAAACTGCTTTCCCCCGTGCGAGAACTTTTTGGGACCTATGATCAAGTAATGGAGCAAAAATACCGCCAATACACCGATGCCGATATACAGAAAGAGCGGCCTGAACCACTCCGTCTGAAAATGAAGAAACTGTGCACCGTATCCGTTCTTGTAGTGAAGGATATCCTGCACCAGCTGCGAGGAAACGAGGGGATTGCTCCCCCCGCTGCTTGCGCTTCCATCTGGCATGGCAAGCGGTACCTTGCCGCCAATCAACCTCTCGGCACTCATGAGAGCGCTGCCGAGAAGATATGCAATGAACTTTTTCATAACCATGTCCTAATTGTTGTAGGCCGTACTCCATCCATAAGGGGCGGATTGTACACCTTTGCCGCGTGATGCGACACGCTCCCGGTAGACTTTTGAAACCTCCTGCTCATCTCCGACAACCAGGGCTTTGGTGGAGCAGACGGCCGCGCACATAGGCACCTTGCCCTCTGCGATCCTGTTCTGACCGTAGAGCACACGCTCTTCGGCAGAGTTGGTTTCTTTGGGTCCGCCGGCACACATGGTGCATTTGTCCATAACACCGCGGGTACCAAATGCACCGTCTTTTGGGAACTGAGGTGCCCCAAATGGACAGGCATACAGGCAGTATCCGCATCCGATACAGGTATTTTTGTCGTGCAGGACGATTCCATCCTCGCGGATGTAGAAACAATCGACCGGACAAACCTGCGCACATGGCGCATCGGTGCAGTGCATGCAGGCAATCGACACGGAAGACTCTTTGCCAAAAATCCCTTCATTAAGTGTCACGACCTTGCGTCGGCTGATTCCGACGGGAAGATCGTGTGTTTCGGCACAGGCAACCGTGCATCCGTTGCACTCGATACAGCGTTCATCATCACAATAAAATTTCATTCGTGCATATTCACTCATCTCACACCTCCTACGCTTTTTCGATGCGGCACAGGCCGGCTTTGGTTTCGGGGATCTGAGTGATAATATCGTATCCGTAGTTGGTCACCGTGTTGGCACTCTCACCGACCGCATAGGGTACAGTACCTTCCGGATACTTATCTGAGAGATCCTTGCCCTGGAATACGCCCGCAAAATGGAATGGAATGAAGACGCGATCCGGTTTGACGCTGTATGAGAATCGCGCTTTGACCTTGATCTTGGTTCCTTCCGGCGAATGAATCCACATCATGTGGCCGTTTTTGATGCCGTGCTGATAGGCAAGATCCGGATGGATGTCGCAAAACATTTCGGGCGTCAGATTGGCCAGATATTTGGATGCCCGGTTTTCGATGCCCGCACCGTTGAGGTTGACGAGCCGTCCGGTTACCAAATTGAGCGGGAATTCTTTGGACCAGTCTTTTGCGTTCTGTACGGAGGCGTATTTGGTATCCGTTCGGTAATGATTCGGCTTGTCCGCGTACGTCGGGTACGTTTTGACCAGATCCGGTCTCGGAGAGTGCAACGGCTCTCGATGCATCGGGATGGGATCGGGGAATGTCCAGACCTTGGCGCGTGCTTTGGCATTGCCATACGGTGCGATTCCTGCTTCCATACACTTTTCGGCAATGATATTGCTGGTATCGACTTTCCAGTTTTTGCCTATTTTTGCCTTTTCGTCTGCTGACAGCGTGATGCCGAGTACCTTCTCGATATTGTCGGCATGGATTTCCGGATATCCGTTCGGATTGGCAGAATGCGCCGGTGCGGAACCTTTGCCTGCCAACAGATCTACGCCATCATGCTCCAGTCCAAATCGGTTTCTGAAGCCCATACCACCCTCTTTGACCGGGCGATGGATGTCATACAGTACAGGGCTTCCTGAGTGATCCTCTGTCCAGCATGGCCAGGGCAGTCCGTAGTACTCGCCCTTCATCGGACCGGTACCTCTGAGACTGACCTCGTCAAACATATGCCAGTTTTCCTGATGCTTTTTGAGTCGCTTGGCCGTCCAGCCGGTCAGACCGATGGTTTTGATAATGCGGGCGATCTCGTCCGTAGCATCTTCGGGGAATGTGAATGTTTTCTTGTTCTCTTTGACAAGCATGCCTTTGACAAATTCATCATAGAAGCCCAAGCGTTTGGCGAACTCAAACATAATCTCATGGTCCGGCTTGCTCTCGTACATTGGATTGACGACTTTGCTGCGCCACTGGGCAGAACGGTTGGTGGCCGTGACAGAACCGCTGGTCTCAAACTGTGTGGCCGCCGGCAAAATAAAGACATCGTCCTGTTTGTCGGTCAGTACCGCAGCTTCATTGACAAATGGATCGGCCAGCACAATCAGCTCCAGATTGTCTAGTGCTTCTTTGACTTTGGCCGTTTGGGCAATGGATGTGATACCGTTCCCCATCACGAAGAGTGCCTTGAGTGGCGTGCCGTGAATCTTGTCTTCGCCCGGCTTTCCTGCAAGTACACCCGAGTACCATTTGGCCAGTGTGTAGCCTTTGGTATTCATCAGTTTCTTCTCTTTAAAGCGCCCTTTGAGCCAGTTGTAGTCCACCCCCCAGCTTTTGGCAAAATATTTCCATGAGCCATCACTGAGTCCGTAGTATCCAGGCAGGGTATGGGAGAGGCAGCACATATCGGTTGCGCCCTGAACATTGTCATGACCTCTGAGGATGTTGCATCCTCCACCCTCTTCGCCCATGTTGCCCAGAGCCAGCTGCAGGATCGGAGCCATGCGGGTATTGGAAGATCCAATCGAGTGCTGCGTCAACCCCATCGCCCAGATCAAGGTACCCGGTGTCGCTTTGGCATAGGCAGTAGCGATCTGGATGATCAGCTCTTTGCTCACGCCTGTGACATCAGCTGTTTTCT
>CAZRUT010000138.1:0-3982 GCA_964603215.1 uncultured Nitratifractor sp. | reverse complement strand
CTTTGTCACGGAACGTAACCCGAGAGACTTCGCCGCGACGATTAACCCACAACATGAAGCGATAACCATGGTAGCGGGATGTATAGCGATTGCGTGCGACATGTTGGGCTACTTTGAGGATTTGCATCAGATCCAGCAGGCTTCCCACCCGGTAACGGGTCACCTGCCGTGCACGATAGTCGATCACATCGACACCGGAATTGAGATTGCAGATCAACCGCCGGTATGGTTTGCGGTACGTCCAGCGAAAGGCACGGGAACGGTTGATGTTGACACTGCCGGAAAAAAGGTAAATATTGCCTTTGCCGACCACTGAGTGGACAAAATGGGCCGAAAAACTTCCCGGTACCTTGAGCGTGTTGCCGGCATGCAGTATGCCCAGCACCAACCCGAAAATCCAAAATACTTTATACATGATTCCCCCCCTTTTTTTTGTTGTTTGGACTCACATAAGATTCTTGATCCGGTTTAAAAGTTTCTCGTAATTCTTAAGCGAAATTTTCCGACGGACATCTTCGAGAATTCCCTCTTTTTTGAGTTGTCTCATGTGGCGGTCAACCACGTGGCGCACCGTGCCAATCAGGTTGGCCAGTTCGGTATGGGACAGACCGTCGAGAATTCCATGCCCGTTGGCATCTTTGCGCTCCATGTTTTGGACAATCAGCTTCAAAAGACGCTCCTGCGTGTCATACAAGGTCAAATCGCTTGCCAGCTCTTCCACCTGTCGCAGCTGCGCGGCAACGTATTTTAACACAATCTCTCCAAATACCGGATAATCGTACATCCATTCACGTGCTGTGCCGATGGGGAGGCGCATGGCATGCCCCGGCTCCAACACTTCCACCATCACATCGTGCGATTTGCCATCCAGCAGTGCCACCGTATCGAACAAATCGCCGCGGCTCATCAGATAAATGGTTTGTTCTTTGCTGGTGCGGAGATTCATTTGAAAAATTTTCACTTTGCCGCTCAGAAAAATATAAAAATAGTGGAGGGTGTCATCGTAGGCAAACGGATGGGTCTTGCGGTCGAAGGTCACCACCCGACCGTGCGCCTCCATTGCATCCCGGAGTGGCTCCCCCGTCAACCCAAATGTGTCGAGCGCAAACGGCATCATGCGCCGGCACCGCTCAGGGTGCGAAGCTCCCGAGAGAGTGTTTCATTTTTCTTGCGTACTTTGGCCAGTTGATCCACCCAAAATTCGTTGCGTTTGCGGACGGTGTGGATCTCCTCTTTGGCCGACGCAAGCTCATGTTCCAGAGCATGGATCGCTGCGGCCTGCTCACCATGTTTGTCTTGGAGTTCCTGGATCTCGGCACGCAGTTTTCGTGCGGTTTCAAGCGCTTTGTCGCGCTCGTCGCGCAGTGCAATCCTGGCTTGGGTGAGGTGCGCCTCGGTGCTTTGGTAGTGCTGCGTGATCCGCTCATAGTCTTCGACGTAGCGCGCCAGCTCCATGCGACGCTCCTGCTGCGATGCTACTTCGTCTGCCTGGTTCTCGATGGTCCCCTGCAAAATTCTGATGCGGTCAAACAGTGATTTCAGCTTGAGCGAGAACACCAGCACAATCAGCACAAACGCCAAGACAACCGATCCCACGATGCTGCCCAGCACGACCACATCCTGATGCGCCAGTGCATCCAACCATGACAGATTCATGATGACCCTTTTACAATATCATACGACGCCGGCACGGTGCATCGCAACTGCGACGGTGTCACCGGCACTGCACGGTATAGAACGTGGTGAAAATGGATGTTGACAACATTGTCCATCGCGTCCGTATAGGCAATCTGTTCGATCCGCCCCTGATGATCGATTTTTAATGTGTAGCGCACGCCATGGTATTTGGCCAGATAGATGTCTGGGCGGTATCGCTCTGCCCGCTTAAGCAGTTGCATCAGATCCAGCAAACTTCCGACCTTGTAAACCACCACTTGCTTCAGGGCATGATCGATGACACGAACGCGGCTACCGTCTCCACAAATCTCGCGCAACATGGGGGTGCGGTATGTCCAGTGAAACTCACGGGAGCGGTTGACAAAGAGTGCACCGGTATATCGGATTGTTTTTTTCTTGGCATTGGTGACTTTCTGGACAAATGTTGCCGAAAAACCAACCGGGATCGTTATGCCGCTCCACACCACAACCGGAAACACCAATACGATAAATATACGCACCCAAAACATCCATGCCCTTATTGATTTTAAAAATCATATCATATCAAAGCGGCGCTTCATGTTTCATAAATACGGCACAGGACATCAACGAGCTTTACACAACTTTTGGGTAGAATAAGCCAATTTTTTGACGGATCGGAACACCATGGCAAACATACTCAGTAAAATTTTTGGAACTGCAAACGACCGCAAGGTCAAAGCCTACCTCAAACGCGCCAAGAAAATCAACGCGCTTGAGCACCATTATGAAGCAATGAGCGACTCCGAACTCCAGGAAGCCTTCGGCGCACTCAAATCGGCCGTTCGCGCCGAAGAAAAAACCCTCGATGACGTCCTCTACGATTCCTTTGCGATCACCCGCGAAGCGAGCAAACGGGTTCTGGGGCTGCGCCATTTTGACGTGCAGCTTGTCGGCGGCATGGTGCTGCACGAAGGGGACATCGCCGAAATGAAAACCGGCGAAGGAAAAACCCTCGTCGCAACCCTCCCCGTGGCCCTCAATGCCATGACTGGCCGGGGGGTGCATATCGTCACCGTCAATGACTATTTGGCACAGCGTGATGCCGATGATTTGCGCGAACTGTACGCGTTTTTGGGATACAGCACCGGATGCATTACCTCGGCAATCGAAGACGAAGAAGCGCGCAAGGCCCAGTACACCGCCGACATTACCTACGGTACCAACAACGAATACGGATTTGATTACCTCCGCGACAACATGAAAATGCGTGCCGATGAAAAAGTCCAACGCGACCATTTCTTTGCTATTGTCGACGAGGTAGACTCCATTCTGATCGACGAAGCACGAACGCCGCTGATTATCTCAGGGCCGGCACAGCGGGACCAAAACCACTATTTCACCGCCAACCGTGTGGCCCTTCAGCTCGAAAAAGGGGAAGAACTTCCGGCCAAACCCGGCGAAGACAAGCAAAGCACCGGCGACTTCACCGTCGATGAGAAAAACCGCACCATCGTCATGACCGAACAGGGACTCGAAAAAGCCGAAGAGCTTTTCGGGGTTGGCAACCTCTACAGCAGTGAAAATGCCATCCTGGCTCACCACCTCGACCAGGCGCTCAAGGCCCACTATTTGTTTGAAGCCGACGTCGATTACGTCAACCGCAACGGGGAAATCATCATTGTCGATGAGTTTACCGGCCGCCTTTCGGAAGGGCGCCGCTACAGTGAAGGGCTCCATCAAGCCCTCGAAGCCAAAGAAGGGGTTGTCATCCAGGAAGAGTCCCAGACGCTGGCGGAAATTACCTATCAGAATTTTTTCCGCATGTACGACAAGCTTGCCGGCATGACCGGTACGGCACAGACCGAAGCAACCGAGTTCAGTCAGATTTATGGCCTGGAAGTAGTGTCAATCCCCACCAATGTTCCCGTTGAACGCCTCGACCGCAATGACTTGATTTACAATACCGAAGAAGAAAAAGTCGAAGCGGTCATCACCAAAGTCAAGGCACTCCACACCAAGGGGCAGCCCGTACTCATCGGAACCGCGTCGATCGAAAAGAGTGAACTGATCCACACGGCACTGGAAGAGGCCAAAATCTCCCACAGTGTCCTCAATGCCAAAAACCATGCCCAGGAAGCCCAAATCATTCTCAATGCCGGCCAAAAGGGAGCAGTCACCGTCGCCACCAATATGGCGGGGCGCGGGGTGGACATCAAGATCGACGATGAAGTGCGTGCTCTGGGGGGGCTGTTTATTCTCGGAACCGAGCGGCACGAAAGCCGCCGGATCGACAACCAGCTCCGCGGCCGTTCCGGGCGTCAGGGGGATCCGGGCGAGAGCCAGT
>CAZRUT010000137.1:1009-3984 GCA_964603215.1 uncultured Nitratifractor sp. | reverse complement strand
GGTACCGATCAGGTCAGAGCATCGCCGTGAGCGAATTTCTCTATCCGCTTTTGCAGGGCTACGACAGTGTGGCAATGGAATGCGACATTGAACTGGGAGGCACTGACCAGAAGTTCAATCTGCTTATGGGGCGCCATCTCCAGCGCAATTACGGGGTCGGAAAAGAGCAGTCCGTGCTTATGATGCCGATCCTCGAAGGGCTCGATGGCGCACAGAAGATGTCAAAATCATTAGGCAACTACATCGGGATCGCCGAAGCGCCCAATACAATTTACGCAAAAATCCTCTCCATATCCGATGCCTTGATGTGGCGATATTATGAGCTTCTGAGTGACCGGTCGCTGACTGAAATTTCCGAACTTAAACGGGGAGTTGAGGCCGGTTCCATTCATCCTAAGGCCGTCAAAGAAATGCTGGCACACGAAATCACGGCCCGTTTTCACGATGATGAAGCTGCCGCCGCTGCCAAAACAGCCTTTGATCATCAATTCAAGGCCAAACTGATTCCCGATGATCTCCCCGAATTCGTGATGGAAACGGGGATTTGGATTTGCAAAGCACTGGTCGATGCCGGATTGGAACCTTCCACTTCTCAGGCACGCCGGGATATCCGGCAGCATGCCGTCCGCATCGATCAGGCCAAGATCTCCGATACAAAACTGAATCTCACAGCCGGCACCTATGTGCTGCAAGTGGGCAAGCGGAAATTTGCAAAAGTAAAGGTGGGACAGCATGGAACTTAAGCCGTTCAAAATAGGGAAATACACCATAGAAAAGCCGATCATCCAGGGCGGTATGGGGGTAGGGATCAGCTGGGATCAGCTCGCCGGATCGGTCAGCGCCGAGGGTGCGCTCGGCGTCGTCAGCTCTGTCGGGACGGGCAATTATGCCGACCGAAAATATGCCGACAAGGTTCTCAAAGACAACCGCCCCTCCGAAGCCAATAATTTCTACTCGGCCAAAGCCCTCAAAAAAATTTTTGAAAATGCCCGTGCCCTTTGCGGCGACAAACCGCTGGCATGCAATGTCCTCTATGCCTCGGTCGATTACGACCGGATCGTTCAGGATGCCTGTGAAGCGGGTGCGAATATGATCATCACTGGTGCAGGACTGCCGTTGACCATGCCGGAAGCGACCAAAGCCTATCCCGATGTGGCACTGGTGCCGATTGTCTCGACCGCCAAAGCCCTTAGAATCCTTTGCCGACGCTGGCAGAAAACCCACAACCGCCTCCCCGATGCAGTTGTGGTCGAAGGGCCGCTGAGCGGTGGCCATCAGGGTTTTAAATATGCTGAGTGTTTTTTGCCGGAAAATCAGCTCGAACAGATCCTTCCTCCGGTGGTCGAAGAGGCGAAAAAATGGGGCGATATCCCGGTGATTGCTGCCGGCGGTATCTGGGACCACGACGACATCGTCCGGATGCTGGAGATGGGGGCATCGGCGGTGCAGATGGGGACGCGGTTTATCGGAACGTTTGAGTGCGACGCGCACGACAATTTCAAGCAGGTGATTCTCAACGCCCGCGAAGAAGATATTCAGCTGCTTCAATCCCCGGTCGGCTATCCGGCGCGCGGAGTCAAAACCCGTTTGCAGGAGATGATTGCCGCACACACCGCCCCCAAAATTGCCTGCATCTCCAACTGCGTTGCTCCCTGCAAGCGCGGTGTGGAGGCACGGCAAGTAGGCTACTGCATTGCCGACCGCCTCTCGGATGCTTACGACGGAAAGGTTGATTCTGGACTCTTCTTCACCGGTTCCAACGGCTACCGGCTCCATGAAATCATCACGGTCAAAGAATTGATCGACAAACTGATGGAAGGGGAGGAGGCATAAGTGGTGCACGCGGTGCGGCGTCTCCTCTTGGGACTTTTTGTGCTTGCTGTCCCGATCTGGATGAGCGGCAATACCCTCACCAAAGCCTATGTGCGCGGCGATCGGCTGATGCTGGATTTTTCCCATGGCATCAACCCGAAATCGATTCGGACGTTTCGGCTGGTCAAGGCCGGGTCGGTTCGTTATGTCTTTGACTGCAAAAACACCCGTCTGGGTTCGCCGCGCGTGCCCAAAGGACTGCACCATCCGAGGGTAAGTTCGTTTCGTATCTCCCAGTATCATGCCGAGACCGTCCGTATTGTGATCGAGACGCCCCATCCCTATCCGATGGCATATACGCGCCGTTCTGCCCGCACATATGCCATTGCGCTGCCTCCCCCGGCGCAGCACGCAATTGGCAAACTCTTCTCGGGCATTGATCGCCATGTGCCCACACCAACCCAGCCTCAGCCATCCAGACACGCCCAAAAAAAACACCGCGCGCATGCTGCCGCAGCAGTCCCGGTGCGGCGCCGTTACACGGTCATTCTTGACCCGGGACACGGCGGCCGTGATACCGGAGCGATTGGCGGGCATCGCCGGGAGAAAGACTTGGTGCTCCAGATTGCCAAACGGGTCCGACGACACCTTCAGGCCAGAGGATTGCGTGTGATCATGACGCGCCGTTCCGATCGGTTCGTTCGCCTCAGTCATCGCACCCACTATGCCAATCGCAAGCACGGGGATATATTTGTCTCGATTCATGCCAATGCTATTGCCGGACACAAGCGCCTTGCGCGCAGCGGCGTAGAGACTTATTACCTCCAAACCACACGCAGTGATCGCGCCCGACGCGTGGCAGCACGTGAAAACAATGTTGTCCTCAAGCAGCGCGACCGCCTCAGCAAAAACGTCATCCTCCATGCGGTCATGACCGGGCCGAAAATTGTCCTCTCCAACAAGCTGGCCATCGATGTGCAGCGTCACATCCTGGCCAATCTGCACCGCCGGTACCGTGATGTACGGGATGGTGGTGTCCGCCCGGCACCGTTTTGGGTGCTGGTGGGGGCGGAAATGCCCGCCGTGCTGGTCGAGACCGGCTACATCTCCAATCCCAAAGAACGCCAGCGCCTTTTCAATTCCCGTTATCAGGAACTGCTCGC
>CAZRUT010000137.1:0-999 GCA_964603215.1 uncultured Nitratifractor sp. | reverse complement strand
CGCCAACTACCTCCATAACCGCGAGCGGGAGATGGAATAATCCTGCGCGGCACTTGACAAAATCCTCCAAACACGATATGATTGACTTGAGTCTATCTCAATAAACTATATTGAGTATAGGAGGTTAAGATGAACAGCTATAAACCAGAGGAAAGCGGGAAGATTACGTGCCTTCTCTGCCGTCATTACTGCACACTTAAAGAAGGTCAGTCCGGCATCTGCGGTGTCAACGCCAACACAAACGGCGCTCTGGACAATCGGGTGTACGGCCACCCCGTTGCCCTCAATATCGACCCTATCGAGAAGAAGCCGCTGTACCATTTTTTGCCGGGATCGACCGCATGGTCGTTTGGGACGGTCGGGTGCAATTTTCGGTGCCCGTTTTGTCAAAACTGGAATATGTCCCAAACCCACCGTGTGGACACGGCGATGACGGTTACGCCGGAGAGGATGGTTGGTTGGGCACATGAATACGGTGCGGCGTCGATTGCCTATACCTACAACGAGCCGACGGTTTTCTATCCTTATGCCAAAGACATCGGTCTCCTGGCCCATGCCCGCGGACTCAAAAATGTCTGGGTGAGCAACGGGTTTGAGTCGCCGGAAGTGATCCGTGATATGGCCGGTTGGGTGGACGCAATCAATATCGATCTCAAAAGCTGGGATCGCGCTTATTACACACGCACCCTCAAAGGCGATCTCGAAGGGGTCAAGGAGACGCTTCGGAGCCTGGTGGCTACTGGGATCTGGGTGGAAGTAACCACACTGCTGATCGAAGGAGAAAATGATCAGGAGGAAGCCATCGAAGCCATGGCGGCATTTATTGCTGATGAACTCGGCACGCATGTCCCGTGGCATTTGAGCGCGTTTCATCCTGATTACAAGATGACCGATCACCTCCGAACCCACCGAAAGACACTGGAGCGTGCCGCAGCGATCGGAACCCAGGCGGGGCTGATGTACCTCTACCTCGGCAATGTCGCCGTTTCCGGTATCACG
>CAZRUT010000136.1:0-4003 GCA_964603215.1 uncultured Nitratifractor sp. | reverse complement strand
GCAACAAAGACGAAGGGGAGAACCCACACAAGCCGGGCAGCCCATGGATGAGCGTAGTGCTTTATTTCATGGCATACATGGCCAACGGGATGCCGATCGACGGTCCCGCAATTCGCAAGTAAGGAGGCGGCAATGAAACGAAACAATCTATGGATTATTTTGACCGTGACGATGCTCTGGGGAACGCTGGGCACGGCGGCCAGCCTAAACAGTGCAGTCAAAGTTGATGTCGAAAAAGCATGCAGTGTATCGGCCAACGGGATCGAAACCGTGCTGAAAACGGCGGCCGATTACAATGCGGTGGCCAAAAAACTGGGTGTGGAGTTTAAACGGCTGGGCATCACCAACAGCAACTACATTCAGGGAACCTTGGCTGCTGTCAAAGCCAAACAGGACACGGTGACATTGACGTACAAGAAAAAAGGCAAAGCCAAGCATCAGACATTCCCAACAGAATACGCTGCCTGGCGCGCATGCCACTTCGCGATCCGTGCACTGCAACAAGTCCATGAAGCCGAAGCCACATGGCGCAAAGCAGTTCCCGGGGATGGCTTCAGATTCTAATGAACGCGCGACAAAAGCCCAGGTGTGCGCCCAGGGACTTGGTCGCGCCCTGCCGCTGATTCGATGTAGGAATGGGTACCTGAATGGTACGCTTTCTTATGCAGAATGACTGCACACCAACCACAAGGAGAACAAAAATGAATGCAATGAAACGGAGAGAATTTCTCTATATGATGGCCGTCCTCGGTGCGGCACCGGTGTTTGCCAATGCGCACATGCGTCTAAGCCCCAACGGCAAGCTCGAAGATTACTACAAGCTCAAGCCGTTTGGCAATGCACGCATCCTGCACACGACCGACTCGCATGCGCAATTGATGCCGGTTTATTTCCGTGAACCCAGTGTCAACATCGGCCTGTATGCCAATCAAGGAAAGCCGCCCCATATTGTAGGAAAAAACCTCCTTGAATACTACAAAATTACACACAATCCCCGATTGGCATATGCCTTATCGTGCGTCGACTTTGAAAAACATGGTGAGGTCATGGGGCGTGTCGGAGGCTTTGCACATCTCAAAACAGCTGTCGATTTCCTGCGGACAAGTTTCGGACACGAAAAAACACTCTTGCTTGATGGCGGCGATACCTGGCAGGGGAGCTGGACAGCACTGCAAACGCGCGGCAAAGATATGGTAGGTGCGATGAATCTGCTGGGAGTCGATGCAACAGTAGGACACTGGGAATTCACCTATACGGAACAGGAAATTCTCGATAATATCAAAGCGCTCAACGCTGAGTTTCTTGCCCAGAATATCCATGTCAAAGAAGATGCGATCATGGACGAAAAATTTACACCCTACGACGAAGACAGTGGTTTGGCTTTCAAGCCGTACACGATCAAAAAAATGGGCAAAGCCAGAGTGGCGATCATCGGCCAGGCATTTCCCTATACCGCTATTGCCAATCCGCAGCGCTTTATCCCGGACTTGACCTTCGGAATCGAAGCGGAGGGGATGCAGGAAATGGTGAACATGGTGCGCAAAAAAGAGAAACCCGATGCGGTGATCGTTCTTTCACATAACGGCTATGATGTGGACAAAAAAATGGCACACGTCGTGACGGGCATCGACTTTATCATGGGAGGACACACGCACGACGGTGTCCCCGAAGCCTACCCGGTTGCCAACAAAAAAGGGACAACCTATGTCTGTAATGCCGGATCAAACGGCAAGTTTCTCAATGTGCTCGATCTCGACATCCAAAAAGGAAAAGTCGTTGATTTCAAATTCACACTCTTGCCCATCTTTTCGGATCTCATTCCGGAAAACAAAGCGATGAAAAACTACATCGCCGGCGTACGCAAGCCGTTCCTCAAGGAGCTGGAGCGGCCACTGGCGACGACCGAAATTGCTTTGTTCCGCCGTGGAAATTTCAATGGCACATGGGATCAAGTCATTGTCGATGCCCTGCGTCAGGTTGGCGGAGCCGATATTGCACTTTCGCCCGGTTTTCGCTGGGGGACCAGTCTGCTGGCCGGTCAGAAAATTACGTTTGACGATCTGGCGACCCAGACGGCCATGACATACCCCGAGACTTATGTCAAAGAAATGGACGGAAAAACCATCAAGGTGATCCTCGAAGATGTTGCCGACAATCTGTTTAACAAAGATCCTTTCTATCAGCAGGGGGGTGACATGGTGCGGACCGGCGGTCTCTCGTACCGAATAGACCCCACCCAAGAAATCGGTAAGCGTATTACCGATATGATACTACTTAACGGCAAAAAGTTGGAGGCCAGCAAGACCTACAAAGTTGCCGGATGGGCGACGGTGGGATCCAAGTCCCCCGGAAAACCGGTGTGGGAACTCGTCGAAGAGTACCTCAAAAACGTCAAGGCGATCAAGCGGGGATACACCATTGAGTCCCCGGAGGTCGTCGGCATCAAGGGCAATCCGGGCATGGTGGCGTGCGGATGATATTGCCGCATTATATTGGCCGGCATGTTGCTGAATTGTCCCAGTAATTCCCAAGGAGAAACAATGTCAAAATGGATCATAAGCGCTTTGGTACTGGTTGCTTCGGTTGGTTTTTCAGATCCCTATACTGCAGGAAAAAATATTTTTGCGCAGAAATGCTCCGGGTGTCATGTCGGCTACATTGCGGCCGACAAAATCAAGGAAAATTTCTTCGTGAAGCACAACACGGTGTATATGCTGAGCTCACCCACGGTCAATATGTTGGCCTATGCCATCACCCGCAGCCCCAGGCATATCGGCGATCCCGCTGATCCGGAAATGCAACAGGCTGAGATCGAAGAATACCTCACAGGTGCCCTGTATCACCCCAAGAGAGAAAACAGCATTTGCGATCCGGACATTATGAAATTTTATGATGAAAAAACCCCTTTTCCGGAAACGCTCAGCAAAAAGGACATTGCGTCACTGGCCCGTTTTTTTATGGACTACCAAAAGCACCATCGGAAGCGAACGCCCCCTACGACCAAAATGTTCAATCAGCAGTACAGTGCCGTCAAAATCATGAAGGAAGCCAAAGCCGAACACAAGCGGATTATAATTGAGGCCAGTTCAAGCCATTGCCCCTGGTGCAAAAAAATGAAGCAGGAAGTGATGGGGACGGATGCGGTTCAGGCCATATTGCGCGCAGGCTACATTTTTACCGAAGTCAATATTGATCTCAAAAAGAAATTCAAGCAGATTACCCCTACCTTTTTCATATTGGAAAGCGACGGAACGCTGATTGCCCGTTTTCCAGGCGCCTTGAGCAAAAAGGATTTTATCAGTGTCTTGAACGAATACAATCCCAGGAAATAGCCATGCAAGCTTTTGCGACCGTCATTGGAACATTCAGCGCCCCCGAAGGAGAGAGCGGCCTCCCGCGTCCCCAAGCCCATCATCTCGCGCTCAAAGCAGGGTATGGCATTCTCGGAGACAAGTTTGCCCGCAAAGATTTGAACCAGACTGTGATGATTGTCGGGCAGCGCGCCTACGATATCGCTGCGGCCGAAGGCATTGACATCGTACCCGGCAGTTTGGGTGAAAATATTTTGATCGATGCCGATCCGCATCAGTGGCCGGTGGGCACGCAGCTGAAGATCGGGCAGGCTGTTGTTGCGATTACGGAGGCATGCACGCTGTGCAACCATTTGAGCGTGTTGGATCGTCGGCTTCCCCGCCTGGTACGCCGTGATCGGGGTGTCTATTGCCGCATTGTGGTATCCGGCAATATCCAAAAAGGGGACCCGGTTGCAACCGACATAAGGATGCGTGCATGAAACGGTGGAGATGGGTCGCAATTCTGGTGATCCTGAGCGGAACATGGGCCGCAGCAAAAATGCACTATGCCGACCCACAGCCGACCTTTGACAAACCCCGCAGAATCATCATGCGTCTGACCAGCAGTGATCGGCATGCTGCCAACCATCTCATTGGTGCGATCAATAATATTTTCAAGGAATACCCCACCGATGCCTTGCAGGTTGCTG
>CAZRUT010000135.1:3765-4007 GCA_964603215.1 uncultured Nitratifractor sp. | reverse complement strand
ATTATTTTGGTTTGCGGGATCTCTGCTTTTTGCCGGACAGACATGCACAGCATGTCATCCAAAAGTAGCCTTGGAATGCCAAAAAATCCCCCATTATACCTTGGCGCGCGCGATCAATATCACGCGCCGAACCTGGGGGGTTCCTGACAGTAATGTTACGCTAAAAACAATGCCTCATGCTAAAAAAATTATCACAAAACCGGCTGATCTGGTGGATGATTTTCTACGACGTAAATGCCTCA
>CAZRUT010000135.1:0-3755 GCA_964603215.1 uncultured Nitratifractor sp. | reverse complement strand
ATGCCATGTCTTCAACCGCAACAGTGGTTAAAAAGGAATGAAGCGGGGAGTGGGATGCCTGGCATGCCATACCCCCCACCAGACCCATGGAAAATGCCAAAGAGCCCCTGTCTCGACCCAACGGTGTCAACGCTGCCACAACAAAGGGTATACAGGGGGAGAATATGGCGGCCTATTCCCAAAAGACCACCACCAAAGTTACCGCGCTCCTTTGGATGAGCAGGGGCACTTTTCGCCACAAAAATATGGGATTGATTTTCACCACCTCAGTGAGGATCTCCATCACACTGCCGGCATACGCTGTGCCCAATGCCATACTGCCGAGACACTTCGAGGAAAACGCACTGCGCGCTGCACGGACTGCCATGCCCACCCTTCATCCGCAAATCATCCGGGTTATCATCGTCGCATCTCTTGCATCGCCTGTCATGCTTCATGGGGCTACCATGGATATGAGCGCTCGGTATATCGTGATGATGTTGCCGATTATGCTCCCTGGAAAAATTTGACACTGCAGGAAGATGGCTACCTGACCCGATTTTTGACCAAAGCACTTGCTGCCAAAAAGACGATTCCACCCCAAATGCCCGATTGGATCGAACGCAAGCTCAAACCCGGTATTTGGTACAGCGGCTACCGCTACAAACGGTGGGAAGATTTTTTACTGGCCAACTGGGATGACGGAAGAATTGGCCCGATTCGCCCTCTATATCAATATCGGATCAGTTATCGCGATGCCAACGGAACTGTCATACTTGATGATGTCCATACCTTGTCAAACGGTCAGCCCATTGAAGCATGGCTTCCATATACTCCCCACACAATTGCTCCACATGCCAAAAGTTGCGAAGCATGTCATGCCAATCCACTCATACTGAATCCTTACAACGGAGAAAATGAAGTCCTGAAACTCAAAGTTCCCCGACGCATGATCGGTGCTTCTCCTTTGCGTCCTGAGCAGCTCAAACGCATGCAGTCGATGCGGTACAAAACCGAGCGGGCCAAAAGACTGTTTGGCCGCTAATCTCGATTAGAGGTGCCCTTTAGAGTGTGCGGCACCCGGGGTTATGCCCCAATACCCTTGAGGACATAGAAGATGATGGCGGAGAGGAGGGCGGCAATGGGCACAGTAACAATCCAGGCGGTAATAATTTTTTGGATCATGCCCCGTTTGATATAATGTTCACGCAATTTTTTCTTGATTTTTTTGACAAGCTTTTTCTGGATACGTTTTTGGTGCATCAAGTCCAGTTTGCGTTCGGTATCTTCTTCGGGACACGCCGAGAGTTCGGCTTTGATGGCGTCGTATTTTTTTACTTCAGTGCGGAGCGCGCTTTGACGTTCGTGCATCAGTTTGCTGTCCATCCACTCACGCAGAAATCCGACCCCGAATACTGCACCGACGGCAATGTGGGTTGAAGAGACCGGCAACCCAAGCTGCGAGGCAAGGATGACCGTAATGGCGGCAGCCAGCATGATCGAAAAGGCCCGCATGGGATCGAGCTCTGTGATTTCAGACCCTACTGTACGGATCAGGCGGGGGCCAAACAGCGCCAGCCCTACAGCAATTCCCAGCCCGCCTGTAGCCATCACCCATAGGGGAATGGCCGCTTTTTTGGCGATGGTCAGATGGGCGACGGCGTCGTTGACGGCAGCAAGCGGTCCGATGGCGTTGGCAACATCATTGGCTCCATGGGCAAAGCTCAGTAGCGCTGCCGAGAAGATAAGCGGCACGGCAAACAGAAGGTTGATTGCGTCGCGGGAATTCTCAGATTGTTCTACTTTGTGGGCAATGCGGGGCTTGAGAACGCGATACGCAAGGATGCCGCCGATCACACCCAAGAGCAAGGCAACGCCAAAGGGGACTTTTTTGGTATGACCCAAAAATCCCAAAACAGCCGTGATATTGCCCCAGATATGTTTGAATCCTTTGATCGTGAGATAGGTCACAAATGCAGCCGTCATGATGGCCACGAGGACCGGAACGACCTTTTTTGCTGCGGGGCGCATATCATCATGCGCGAGAATGGTTTTTTTGATGAGGTAGAGAAAGCCGGCGGCGATGATGCCTCCCAATGCAGGCGAGATAACCCACGAAGCAACAATGGTACCCATGGTACCCCAATGGACAATACCAAAACCCCCTGCGGCGATTCCAGCACCCACAACACCACCGACAATTGAGTGGGTCGTGGAGACCGGAGCTTTGAGCCAGGTAGCAAGGTTGAGCCAAAGTGCGGCAGCCAGAAGTGCAGCCGACATAGCATACACGAACATCATCGGGTCGTTCCCGAATGCTGTGGGTGCGATGACCCCTTTTTTAATCGTCCCCACGACATCACCGCCAGCAATCAGTGCGCCACCGGCTTCAAACAGTGCGGCAATGATGATGGCTCCGGTCATGGTCAGGGCCCCGGAGCCCACCGCAGGGCCTACATTGTTGGCGACATCATTGGCGCCGATGTTCATCGCCATATAGGCGCCAAATACGGCTGCGAGGATCAGAAAGCCACCATGGGCAACTCCCTGGATCAGAGTGCTGGCATACCATGCCACTGCCACGGCAAAGGCCGCACCGATTGCTGTTTTGAAGAGATGATTCATGGAGAAAACCTTTGGTAACATTATGATACCAAAAGTATATCATATCTTGGCTCACACCGGCGCGTGAATTTCAGATGGAATTTTTGGGATCAGGGTGCCTACAAAAGGCCGTTTGAACGCTTTTGAGTCACGCGCGGAGCGCCGAGAGCGAAAAACCGAATGTGGATCCTTCTCCAAAGCGACTTGCGATCGTGAGTTGGGTGTGGTGCAGACGCAGAACATATTCTACGATAAACAGGCCGACACCGATAGAATTGTCCCATGAGCGTGTATTGGTGCGGAAAAAACGCTGTGTGACGTGTGGCAGCGCATCCGGTTCAATGCCGTTTCCGTAATCGCTTACATAAAATTGTTCGGAGTCCAAATACACCGCCACTTCCAGTTCGGAGTACTTGAGTGCATTGTCGATGAGGTTGCCGAGTACTTGTCCCAGCATCATTTTGTCAGCCCGTACCGGCACGGATGTACTGACAACATTGATCGTGCGTTGCGGGTACTTTTGTTGGAGATTTTCTGTGATTTCACCGAGAAGAATTGCCAAATCAAAAGATTCTTTTTTGGCGTCAAGGGCATGATTTTCAAATTTGATCGCCAGAGAAAGCCGGTCGATCATGTCGCTGATACGCTGACTGTTGGCGATGACTTTGGACAAGAAGCGCTTCCGGAGTTCCGGGGTAAGCTTGGGGTCGTCATACACCGTTTGTGCGTACCCGATGATGGCGGCAACAGGATTTTTGAATTCATGACTGATGGCCGAAATGATTTCACTTTGTTGCTGAGTAAGGCGCTTGAGTTTTTTGGTGTATTTACTTTTTTGCCGGTCTCGCTTTTTGAGGCGGGCAGCCACTTTGCCGATTTGGTGCGCGATAACGTGCAATTCCCGGCAACATCGGATTGTAGGTGCCGCTTCATCGTAGCGCCTTTCCAAAAGGTTGTCCAGGCCCATCGTGATGTGCAAAACATCTTGGTTGACAGATCGATTGATGCGCAAGGTCCACCAGAGTGCCCCTCCAAACGCCAGGGCAAACAGTGCCAGCGCCTGGAGCCAATACCCGAAATATTTTTCCCGAATGGTGCTGAGCGGATAGGCCATGCGAAGGTAGCCGTTTTCAAGGCGCTGTGCCACATACAGCATATCCCGCTCCAGTGTA
>CAZRUT010000134.1:0-4020 GCA_964603215.1 uncultured Nitratifractor sp. | reverse complement strand
CGCTTTGAGTGCCCGGGCCGCCTCCATATCGGGTACCGCTACCCGCACCATATCTGCTCCGGCGAAATGGAGCCTATTGATCTGCTCCACCGTCGCAGCAACATCCCGCGTATCGCTAAACGTCATGGACTGAACCGAAATGGGCGCATCGCCCCCAACGGCCACATCACCGACATATATTTTTTTGGTTGGGACTCTTGATTTCACGTTGAACCTTCATAGTTGATTGGTCTATTTTATCGTAAATTATTTAATCGCAGGGTACGTGGTCACGTACCCTACGAGAATACTACCGGATCCATGTCGATTTCGATTTCCCGCCGGTTTACGGCATGGAGTGCCCGCAGCAACGGCAGGCGATCAGCCGCCCGGAGCAGAATCGTAAAGCGGAATTTGTCGGCAATGCGCTCAATGGGGGCTTTGCCGTGTCCAACAATTTCGATCGCATCAAATTTTTTGAGCTGTGCGACGGTATCGAGGGTGATTTTGGATGCTTTGGCCTCGTCTTTGTGTGCGATAAGGATGCGGGCCAACGATGCAAACGGCGGATAGCGGGCGGACTGCAAAAAGATCAATTCATCCTGAATGAACGCCGCATAATCACCGAGGTATCGGGTAAAAAACTCTGGGTCGTTGGTCTGGATAAGCACTTCGGCCGCTTTGGCCCTTCCACTCCGTCCGGCAATCTGCATCAGGAGCGCCATAGCCCGCTCACGCGCTCGGTAATCGGCCAGCCCGAGAATGTGGTCGATTCCCAGAATCACTGCGAGGGTTATGTTGGCATAGTCGTGCCCTTTGGAGAGCATCTGGGTACCGAGCAGCAGGTGACTTGCTCCGCTTTCGAATCGTTTCAGGGCATCTTTGAGTTTCTTGGGCGTGGTGATGCTGTCGCGATCGAATTGTTCGATTTGGATGCCGTCGATCGATGCTTCGATGATTTCGATCGCTTCCTGCGTTCCCATCCGCTCACTGCGCAACGGTGCATGACCGCAATCGGCACATTGCACCGCAATCGGCTCCGTGTGGTTGCAGTAGTGGCACTTCAGGAGTCGATTTTTCCGATGCAGCGCCATACCCACCGAACAATAGGGACACACATGCGTCTTGCCGCACTGCGGACAGTAGAGGTACTTGAAATTGCCCCGCGTCGGGAGAAACAGAAGCGACTGTTCCCCGTTTTTGTAATGGGTGTCAATTGCATTGACAATCGTACTGTCTATGGTGTCGCCGGGGATGAAACGGTACCGTTTGTCACTTTTGACAAACGGTTCTTTGAGCATGACAACATCGTATTTGTGGTACGATGCCGTGCTGGGCGTGGCACTGGCAAGGAGGACTTTTGCCCCCATCTTCTGCCCCATCAGCAACGCCACATCCCGGGCATGGTAGCGGGGGCGTGTCTGGGATTTGTAGCTGTCGTCATGTTCTTCGTCCACAATCACCAGCCCCAGGTCGGGCATTGGTGTAAAAAGTGCCGAACGGGCGCCGGCAATAATGCGAATACGGCCCGATGCGATCCCTGCAAGTATCTGTTCTTTTTTTTTGCGGGGAATCTTGGAGTGCCACATGGCCACAGTATCGCCGAAATAGACTTTGAGGCGTTGTTCCATCTGCGGGGTCAATGAAATTTCCGGCATCAAAAATATTGTGCGCTTCCCTGCATCAAGCATGTGTGCCATCAATGCGATAAATATCTCCGTCTTACCTGATCCTGTCACGCCAAAAAGAAGCGCCTTGTCTTTGGATACGATCTGCCGGTAGGCTCTTTTCTGCTCTGCCGACAAGGCAGGTCGGGGTGCCGCCGCTCCGTCATGGGCGTCGCCATTCTGCTTGATGACAGCGGCTGTGGCATGCCGATCGTCATCAACAGTGTCGGGACGCACACCCGCCGACCTGCGGTATGGAAAAAACAACGAAATGGCTTCGGAAAATGAGGAAAAATAATAGGCAGAGACAAACCTGGCGACCTCCATCTGCCGGGCGCTGAAGCACCGATCACCCACCGACTGGATCGTGGCACATGCAAAGTCAGGTTTGGGCACCGCTTTCAGGACGACAGCATCTTTGACGGTACGTTTGAGCGGGACGGACACGACCGTTCCTGCCGCCACCTCATGGGCATACTGGTACGTCAAATGTGGCGCGCTCGACCTGAGCAGGGTTACTGCGTAGTAATGCACAGGCGCAGACTGCACTTACAGATCATTCATCCCGTCAACACTGCATGTGCCGCGTGTCAGCTTGTTGTTGCTCAGCGTGAACACGCAGGTGTGCCCATTGGGACCGGTAAAGGTAAACGTATTGCCGCTCCGGCTCCACTCCGAACCGAGTCCATACTCGATCAGTGCCTGGGCAGTCGATCCGTTGATGTCGGCAAAGCTCCCTTTGAGGATCGACTTTTGGCGCTCTGTCGAAATAGCCGAACGGAGGGCGGCGACAGTGCTCCGACCCTTGGCGATGATGGCATCATCACGTGTGGCGGCGAATTTGGGGACGGCAATTGCCGAGAGGATCCCGATCACCACGATGACAAACACCAGTTCGATCATGGTAAAAGCTGCTCTGTTTTTTTGGATCATTTTCAGCCTCCTAGCTGTGTTGTCAGGCATGATAGTGCCGGCGCACCATCAAGCACGCTGTCAATAAATAACTGTTTTGCCCTTGATGCGCATCGTGTACCGCTGAGCACGGACAATATCCTGCAGTCCGGCACAAATGGCATCGGATCCGGCGTTGCCATAACCGACACTGATGTTGGCATCTGTAGCCGATGTCACTACCTGTAGCGTAATGCAGTCAGCGACGGTGTGCATTTTGATGTTCAGTACAGAACCGCTCATGGCAGCCTGATGCTGCGCAATCATGCCGCTGACGGTGTTGGACTTGGCGATCATGTTATAGGAAAAGGTGCCGCTGGCAACGGTGCCGCTGGCAATTTCTTCGACGGCTGCACCGATCTTTTGTGCGATGGCGGCGATTTTGGCATCATCACGGGTGGCCGCGAATTTTGGGATCGCCACCGCCGAAAGTATGCCGATGATGACGATGACGAAAATCAATTCAATCATGGTAAATGCTTTGTGCATCACAACTCCTTTGTGCACCCAAACGCATTGGGCAAAACTCCTTCGGCAGTATTCCGATTTTAAGTATACAATAAAAATGTCAAAAAATAGTGGAAAATGCAAAGAAACATAAGGGAAAGAATGAAGAAGATAGAGAATCGACACATCCGCCGCAAAGGGGGATGTGTCACAAAAAGAGGGTTCTTAGAATGTGACTTTCTTGCCGCCGAATGAATGGGTGACAGCAGATGCACCTGACAAGCCCTGTTTTGCTGCCTGTGTATGGGCATTGACACACCATGTTTCTGTGTTGCTGGCGTCTATGACAGTGATGTTGCCATCAGAGCTGGAACTTTGGATGCCCCCCAATGTAAAACAACCGTCTGAGATGACGGCTGCACACGATGCATAGGATGCTCCCGTTGTATCCGTGGATTCTTGGCCGCTTCCCGTATACGCTGCACCGATATCCGAGATACAGGTTGCCAGATTCTGTACGGCTTTGACCTGCTTGGCGTCGTCGCGTGTGGCGGCCAGTTTGGGGATGGCTACCGCTGCCAAAATTCCGATAATTACGATCACGAAGATCAACTCAATCATTGTAAAACCGCGTCTCATGTTTGCCATGATGAACTCCTGTATGTGTGTTTTAGGTACCGATTCAATAACCGATCCTGAAACGAAGTATAGCGTAAATTAGTCAAAAAATAGTCAAGTTTTTTCAGGATGACTCTTTTTCGATCCCGTCGAGGATCTGATCGATCTCTTTTTCATAATGATACCAGCGGCTGGCAAGGCGCAAGTAGGCAACAAACATCTTTTCGGCACTGTTGTCCTGATCGAGGTGGATTTCGGCGCTTTTGAGATCTTCTTCGATAAAGGTGGCAAAAGCGTTGTCAATATTCTTGGCCTTGTACCGGCTTCCGTTGATGGTAACAGCAATGTCGCTCATGGG
>CAZRUT010000133.1:0-4047 GCA_964603215.1 uncultured Nitratifractor sp. | reverse complement strand
AGCGCAGAAGAAATCTATTTCGGATGGACAGTAATGCGCTGCCGGGCCTTGACAGTTTCTTTGGCCTTAAAGAGCGCCATTTGGACACGGCTGTAGAAATTGGCCGCACCTTCACCGGATGTCTCGACGGAAAGAAAGTTGGCATGGGGATATCGGGCGGTTACCAGAGACTGGATGCCGTCGGATACGGCCGAGGAAGGCATACAGCCAAAAGGTTTGACCGAAAGGATCAACTCGGCCAGATTTTCTTCGACCGCTTCGATGACGTGTGCTACTTCGAGGTGCCCTTCTCCACCGTCGGAATCAACCGGATAATAATCCCGTGCCAAGCGGTAGAGCTTGTCCATATCGGGAAGTGTGTAATGCCGCAAGCCGATGGTGCGCGCATAGAGCGTGAAGAGTGTTTTGACGATCCATGTGCCCCCCTGAATGGCCAAACGTTCTTTGATCGGAGCAAAATCCAGCATGGGACGGTCGGATTGGGGTAGGCGGGCCCGTTTGTCCCGATCATGCTTGGCTTCCCAGAGGCTCAGCAGAAAGCGATTGATGATGGGCTGGGGAATGACTTCGGCCCCTTCGGATTCGAGGAAACGGTGCAGGTGGTAGTTGCCGTCCCCTTCGGTCATGGCGGCCCAGAATTCACCCATGACCATCACGCGGGGCTTGACACGTGTTCGATCAAGTCGAATGCGTGCAAAAATCTTGCGGCAGCGCCACAGCGCCACAAGCAAACTGCGCCGCTGGGTCAATGCCTCGGAGAGAATGGCTTCTGCTTCCACCATGGCATGATCGACCGAGCCAGACTCCACCGCATACGGCCGCATCTGATAACCAAGGATGTCCACAATGTCCCCGATGGCTACGGCCTGGGTTGCCCGGATGAAAAAGGCAGGAGAAAACGGAGCGACGCGGAGTGCTTCGTCCATTTGAAAAATTCCTTTTTGCTGTTCAAATGTCTCAATGCGTAATCCCCCGAAACCGGCTGCCTCGAGTGCCTTGCGGTATTCGGTTGTGTACATACCAAAGCGGCACGGTCCGCACCCGCTGGCTGTTGCAAAAACGTACTTTCGAACGATTTCCTCTTTGGTCATGCCCTGTTCGTGAAGTGCTTGAAGATATTGAATGAGGTTTCCCGAGGTAAAATATGTGGGATTGCACTGCCCGCGATTGCCGTATGCTTTGCCAAGTTGAAACGCAGTATTGTCGGGAGTGGGCAAGGCGATGTACTGCCCCCTCATACTCCGTACTGCTGCCAGAAGCAGGCGATCCTTGAGGGGGGTCAGGCCGCCAAAGAGTACAATACTTTCTTCAGGGGGTGCATAGTCGATGGCATGCGTCCCTTCACGCCATTGTTCTTTGGGCCGATGGGCATAGGCCAAATCGGCCGACTGGGGATGGGATTTTTCCATATTACAGCTTCGCATGCATATCTCCTGGACGCAGGGCAGCAACATGCTGCACATCCGGGTGCTTTTTGTGTACGTTGACGGCATCACGATGATACGACTGGAGATCTCTTTGATACTCTTCGAGTGTGTACGCAAAGGTTTTGACGCGGATATTGATGGAGCTGCCGGGCTTGTTGGCATCGATATCGTGCAAGGTAAGGTGGGGGGTGCGGCTGGCACCGAGAATGCGATCGATGATGGCATAGGTAGGTGCATCATGACCGCATTTAAAGGAACTCAAATCCACCACGGCAATATTGGGATGGCGGGCAGCAAACTTGGCGGCCCAGACTTTTTGGGAAGAATGTGTGGAATAGTTTTCCGGCCAGACATCACGGATATCGAGGACATCTTCAATGATCTCGTTGCGCACATCATCCCCAAACCATCGGTTGAGATAATCGGGATCTTTGGGGAGGGCATTGATGGAAAGCGTCTTGAAGCCCCGCGCCTGAAACTGGTCGAGGACATCATGATTGAGGCCCGGATCACTGTGATAGGGGCGCCCCAGCAGCAGCAGCACGACCTCATCGGATGCTTCGGCCTGATCCAGGATGGCACGGCCGCGTTGTTGGAGGGTTTGGTGAAAATGCTGCAGGGCATTGAACCCCTGCGTGACGGCCCATCGGTTTTCGTCCGGGGTGATGTTCAGTATGTTGTTCCAAGTAGCATAGAGCTGTTCTGTCAAGAGATGAACATCATCGAAGTTTAACGAATCGTCAACATAATGTACGCCTGAACGTGCAAAAAGATCACGTTCTTTTGTCAAGGCACTGTAAACAACTTTCGGAGTTCCGATGACAACCGGACAGGATTTGTCGGCCATAGTATGGCGGAGAAAATTCTCCACGGTAACAATGGCAGGAAACCAAAGGATGTCGATCTGTTTGCGGACAAATTTCTTGCTTCGAAGCAGCATGTGGACATGCGACTGAGCAACCTTGGCCGGATAACAGGCATCAACCGAACCGTATTGGGCCCCTTCCAGAAACATCTCTTCGCTGGAAAAATCGGAGAAGAGAATCCGATCTGGAGGGACATCAAGGGCTTCAAGGTAGGTGCGCAAAAAGGGTGCCACGGAATAGACATTGAGTGCACGGGGAACTGCAATGGTGCGTTGGCGCCGCTGTGCACGGGCAGCCGAAGTACTCCTGACAAAATAATGGCGGGATTTCCAGCGAACGGTCGGTCCCCAGCCTCCGAGTGTGGGACGAACGTGTTCGGTCCACACCAGCGTATTTTTAGCCGGTTTTGCTGGAAGAATATAGTCAGAATAAAAAAGCATGCGTGATTCATCATGGACAAGATTGGGGGTATCGGCGTGAAGGTGCTTGCGCTTCTTTTTGAGCAGGAGAAGCTCTTCGCGTGATGCGACGGTTCCGTGTTCGCAGGCAAATCCGGCAATATAACGTGCGGATGTGCCGGAGGGAGTATGGGTATCGATGAACGTTCGGGAGCAGTTGTTGGGGCAAAAGTGGCACCGCGTACTCTCGTCAGTACGGGTCTGGTAGGTCATTTGGACGGCTTCCGTCCGCCCAATAAATGTGCTGCTTCCCGTGCGCATCACACGGTCACGGGCTTCGAGTGCCGCGCCGATTGCACCGGCTTCTCCACTGTGGGGATGGAGGTCGATGCGGGCATCGGGGACTTCGGCCTGAATGTAGTCAACCTGTGCCTTGAGGGCAGCCTGATTGTATTGTGTCCCGCCCTGGAGAACAAAATGATGCCCCAGTGCTGCCAATGAAGGGGCCTGCACAACGTATTGCCAAATGTTTTTGGGGAGGACTTTGGCAATGCCGGCGAAGAGGGCCTCTTTGGGATAACCCTCCTTCTGGAACGTTACCCGATCGGAATCGAGAAAGACAGCACAGCCGTAATTAAAACGCGGAGCCGTCTGTGCCCCGAATGCAACATCGGCAAACTGTTCAACGGGCACATTGAACTGTTGGGCCATCGACTGGAGCAGCATACCATTGCCGGCACTGCACTGGTTGGAAAGGCGAAAGTTCTTCATCATCCCATGCTCCAAAAAGAGGACTTTGATATCCTGCCCCCCAATATCACAGATCACGTCGATGCTGTCGCCAAAAATCTTTTGGGCGCTTTTCATATGCGCAATGGTTTCGACAATATTGGCATCGGCACCCAACGCCCCTTCCAGAACATCGGCAGCATAGCCCGTTACCCCCAGTCCCGCAATGACATAACGGCCATCCGGGTCCAACGTATTGATTTGCTTCAAAAGATCGACGGTATCCTGAATGGGATTACCACCGGAGAGTTGATAGACTTTGAGGAGCAATTCCCCTTGTGCATCGATCAGAACCGCCTTGGAACTCGTCGAGCCGCCGTCAATACCCAGATAACACCGGGTGGGTCGATGGGGCAGCGTAGGAACAAAAGGGGGTATGGTGTAGCGGGCTTTGAAGGCTGCCAACTCCTCAGCACTGCGCACCAGCGGACCGTCGCGATAACGATCATCTCCGCCAACACCGTGCATGATCAGTGCCTGCAGCCCCTCCAGTCCGGCAAAAGGCTGCGCATGGGTTGACACCCCTTGTCCAAAGATGACCGCGCCCAGTGCCGCATAGTAGAGTGC
>CAZRUT010000132.1:0-4066 GCA_964603215.1 uncultured Nitratifractor sp. | reverse complement strand
CACGGGAGCAACAACTGACACACATGATCCGCAGACTGGATCGTTCCGTCGATCCGACCGAAGCCCGCCGCCTGGCCCACGAAGCTCTTGTCTATAGCCGTACGCTCGCACAGCAGTATGCTGTGGTCGGCGCTCCGTGGATCCAAAATTTTCTTGTCAATATCGGGATCAAAAAGCGGGGCTTGTGCTACCAGTGGGCCGATGATCTCTATCGCGATCTCCAGCACCTGCGTCTGCGCAGTCTTGCTGTATATCCCGTCGGGGCCTACATCGGCAGCTATTGGCGGGAACACAATGCGCTGGTGGTTCTGCCTGTTCGGCACACAGTGCCGCTGGCTCAGGGGATTGTCCTGGATCCCTGGCGGCACGCAGGCGCGCTATTCTTCGCAACCATTGCGCACGACCCTGCATACCCCTGGACACTCCGGCCCGAACGCATCCCGGTTTCATGCGCCGAGCCCCATCTTTTGTTGCGCGCACATGACAAGGTTTGATCGGTCACAATCGACATTTACGTGTTCTTTAGCCTTTTCATAGTACCATTATTCTGAAACGGCGTCAAAGACAATGGGGAAGAAGATGGATTATGTTGTTTATGTATTGATCACAATTTTTCTTATTTTTGGGGTGTATCAGTTTTATTTCTGGACACAGCGAAATCATTTTAGGGAACCGGTCTCTCTGGAGACGCGCTGGGACAAATACTTTGTGCTCAAGCCCGCGTGGATCTGGATCTACAGTGTTCTGTATTATCCGGCGATCGTGCTGGTTGTTGTTACGATCCGCGACATGCGGCACTTCAACTACACGGCAACCAGTTTTTTTGTCCTGTTGTTTCTGCAAATGTTTTTCTTCATGTTTTTTCCGGTCAAAACGCCGGACGCATGGCGCAATATTCCGGGAAATGGCCTGTCGGTGCGTTTTATTCGGTTGGTGCAGCATTATGACAAAAGCAGCAATTGCTTTCCCAGTATGCACGTCAGCGTGGCAACATTGACCGCGATGCACATGATGCACAATGCACCGGCCTGGGGCTACTGGCCGATTCTTTTCCCGGCACTCATCGCCATCAGCGCACTGTATACCAAGCAGCACTTCATCGTCGATCTTCCGGCGGGCGCAGCATTGGGCTGGGGTGCTTTTAAAATATATGAATGGGTGTATGTCTAATCGGGGGCCGTGCACCACATACTGCTTTATTCATCAAATGATTTATGCTTGATCACCCATTGCGGTGTGCCGTTGGTTTGGAGGTAATGCTTGCCGACATATTCGCCCAATAAACCTATAAATATCAACTGAATCCCCGATAAAATAAGGATCGTGATAATAAGTGTTGCGAAGCCTACCGGCATATCAGGGTTGAGAAACAGTTTTTCGATAACAAAATATATCGAGGCAAGAAATCCGACAATCGAGAAGAAAAAACCGAGAAACATCATTGCCCTCAACGGTTTGATTGAAAAATTGATAAACATATTCAGCCAAATTTCTACCAATTTCCCCAGCGTATAATTGGAAGTCCCTTCTGCCCTGTCGCGGTGCTCTACCTGCACCGAGCCGAGATGGTTGGTGACCCTTAAAATCAATCCGTCGATAAACGGTGATGGGCCTTGATAGCGGACAATCTCTGAGACCACCTCGCGCTTGATGAGTTTAAACGTCGAGAGATAAAGCCCTCTGGGTTTGTCGAGGAGCATATCGGCCATGGCATTGTGAAAGCGACTTCCGATGTTGCGAAACCAGTGGTGTTTTTTGCTGGCATACTTGGCATAAACCACATCATAGTCTTTGGCAATCGCCGCATGGATCAGTTTCACGATCTCACTGGGCGGGTTTTGAAAGTCGTCGTCAATAATCGCTACGTAATCACCGGTTGCAAAATTCAGTGCACACATCACGGCATTGTTTTCGCCAAAATTTTTTCTCAAAGATATAAATTTGACATATGGCTTCTTCTGGCTGATTTGCTCACAAACCTCTTCGCTGTTGTCGGGGCTTCCGTCGTTGACGAGCATCACTTCCAGGTCATATTCTTTGAGTTGTTTTTCAACCTCGTCTACCAAGCGTGCAATCGTCAATGCACCATTGTAGACCGGTATGCATACACTGATTTTCATGTTAAATCCTGTCGATAATGATTAAGAGCATGCACAACGTGCATCGCTTCCCGGTCCGTCATAACCGGACTGATCGGCAGGCTGAGCACTTCGTTGTGTATGGTTTCCGTCCGGGGCAACACATACTGATTGTACTCCACATAAGCGGGCTGTTTGTGGGGAGGGACGGGGTAGTGAATCTGGGTTTGAATCTGATGGGAAAGCAAATAAGACTGTAGCGCATCCCGGTTGTGCGTACGGATGACAAACAGGTGCCAGACATGACCCAGCGGATCGTCGCTCTGTGGGGGCAAAATGAGGGCACGATTCTGTATGTGGCGCAGATAGATTTCGGCAATATGGCGGCGGCGGGCGTTGTCACGATCGAGATAGGGAAGCTTGGCGCGCAATACGGCTGCCTGCAGTTCATCGAGTCGGCTATTCATACCTGGATAATCATAATGATATTTGTGCACACCCCCATAATTTCGGAGCGCAGATATGACCTCATGCAATGATTGATCGTCGGTTGTGACGGCACCTCCATCACCCAATGCGCCAAGGTTTTTTGCCGGATAGAAGCTGAAGGCAGCAGCATCTCCGAACGAGCCTGCCCGCTTGGAGTCCTGCATGGCGCCATGCGCCTGTGCTGCATCTTCGATGACCAGCAGATTGTGTCGCCGTGCCACACGTGTTATGGCGCACATCGGTGCCATTGCTCCATAAAGATGCACCGGCAAAACGGCTTTTGTCTTTTTGCTAATGGCCGCTTCAACATGCGCAGCATCGATCGTATAGCGGTCACGTGCCGGCTCGATAAACACGGGGATGAGGTTGTTTTCTGTAATAGCCAAAATGGTTGCAATGAACGTATGGGCCGGCACAATAACTTCATCTCCGTCATTGAGGCGCCCCAAGATTTTATAGGCGTAAAAAATCAATTTCAGCGCATCCAATCCGCTCCCCGTAGTGGCACAATATTTTGTCCCGCAAAAGCGCGCAAACTCCAACTCGAAATCAGTCACCTCACGACCCAAAATATATTGGCCGCGCTGTAAAACATTCTGCATGTGCGCATTGAGTGTATCTGTGTAGGTATCGTTTATTTTTTTTAGGTCCAAAAAAGGTATCATGATGCGGCGGAAATCTCCTTTTTGAATACGGCATAATCGTGAATATGATCCCCATCATCGTAGTATTCGCTTGCCAATACCAGCAAAACACAATCATGCGAGAAGTGATCCAGCTTGATCCAGTGCATGCTTTCGACCAAAAGACATTGTGTTTTGTCATGCAAAATGATCGTCTCCGTATCCATGCCGTCATCCAGAGAAACCCGGCAACTTCCCGTCAAACAGATCAATCCTTCTTGCAGTTTTCTGTTGGCATGATTGGCCCTGGATTGGTTCTTGTCCTGGTGGGTAATAAAAAATACACGCCGGATGTCAAAGGGAAGCTTCTTTTCCAGCACGGTTAATTCACCGCCTTTGTCGTTGTACGAATCAAGCGTAATGATTTTGGCCATGCACATCTCCTTCCTGGCAAGGATTGTTTTTTCAATCTGTAGTATAGCGAAATTGAAAAAATCAAAGATAATAGTGATTTTATGGCTTAGCGCAAAGATAAGTGCGCTACAATTTCACCAGCGCAGCATCTTGTTTCTCTGGATGATGCCAAAGAGGAGATCATGAGCAGTTCATTGCTTTTGGCGTCCATCGTGGTCGCAGTGTTGGTGGTCGGCTTGCCGATCGGGTTTCACTTGACGCGCTTCATCGGTGCGAAAAGCGACAATGTACGAAAAAATGAACCCTATGAGAGCGGCATACGTCGAACCGTCGGTGATCCATCTCGCCCATTTGGTGTTACGTTTTTTTTGGTGGGAATCGTTTTTCTCCTGTTTGATGTCGAAGTGATTTATCTCTTTCCCTGGGCGCTCAATCTGCGCACGCTGGGGGGACTGGGACTCT
>CAZRUT010000131.1:0-4079 GCA_964603215.1 uncultured Nitratifractor sp. | reverse complement strand
CAGATGACCGTCAGTCGCCGCCGGGAATTTATTGCCGATGCCGGCTCGGCCCGGATCACCGGTCACCCTGAATGGCTCCAGTCGGCCTTGCAGAAACTCGACCGATATGCTCACGGTATGGCCATCCCCGAAGCCGAACCCCAGACAGCCCACATGTTCATCATCAACCCATTGACCGGCAAAGACCTCTCTATGCGCCAGCTCTTCAGCACCCACCCCACCACCGAACAGCGCATCGAACGGCTCGAAGCACTGAAGCACCGTGCGGAATACCGCACGTGATCGCCCCGCAATTGTTGGCAGGCGTACGGGCTGAGGATGTGAATCCTGAGCACCGGGAGCGCTTTGAAGCCCTCCGGGAAATCGGGGCACTCGTCTCAGAGAAGGGGATATGGAAACTCCATTCCCTCTACCGGATTGGGCGGTTTTATCCCGGCAAGGATGGCAGCGGATTTGTCACGGCCCAGTTCAAGGAACAGCGTGACCTGTTTATTGCACCCAGCGATGTGCACGATGCCCGTCCGGGTGATTGTGTCGTCGCCAAACGCTTTCTGGCCCGCCGAGGACGCAGCAGCGGCACAATTGTCCAGATCCTCAAACGGGCCCACCGCCGCATACTCGCCTATACCCACCGCGACACCGAAGGGCATTTCAGCCTCCTTGATCTGCGCACGGCACTGCCCACCACAGCGCACATGGAAGGGGTTACCCTCAATGCCTTCAAAATGGGAACGGTGTTTGGCATCGATGCCGATACCGGCAATGTACTGGAAGTATTGGGGCATCTTGACGATCCCAACGTCGATGAAAAAATTTCGCTGGCCCTTTTCGACCGTCGGGATGCCTTTCCGCCTGCCTGCATTGAAGCGGCCGGACAGATCGAGTCGGTCGTCGATGCCGAAGCCCATCCGGATCGGGTCGATCTGCGTGCGCTGGATTTTTGCACCATCGATCCGGTCACAGCCAAAGATTTCGACGATGCCATCTACTACGATGTCGCCCGCCACACCCTGTACGTCGCCATTGCCGATGTAAGCCACTATGTGCCGTTTTTCAGCCCCATCGACCGTGAGGCACTACAGCGGGGGTTCACCACTTACCTGCCCCACAAAGCTTTTCCGATGCTTCCCCGCCAGCTAAGCGAAAACATTTGCTCCCTCAAGCCCCGTGTGGACCGGCTTGCTTTTGTGGCAAAAATCATCCTCGATCCAAGCACGCTGGTACCAATCGAAGAAACATTTTTTGAAGCAATCATCCATTCAAGGTACCGCTTCAACTACGACACAGTTGACCGGATTTTTCACGAGGGTCTGGCCCCGTCAGCATCAACACACCATGCAGCCATCGACCGTATTCTTGGGTGGCTGCTGCCGCTGCGGGATGTCACCGAACAGCTCCGGGCCCGGCGGCTGGCCGACGGCTTTGATTTTCGGAGTGAAACCGTCAAACTCACGCTCAACGATGCCATGCTGCTTGAACGCACCCGGATCGAAACCGGCACCCCCTCCCATGCACTAATCGAAGAGTGCATGCTGTTGGCCAACCGCGCTGCAGCCAAACGGTTCATGGGGGACGGAGACGGGATCTTCCGGATTCACGCGCCGCCAAAAATCGAAAAGATCGAATCCCTCCTCTCGGAACTGGCCACGGTCGGTCTCTACGTCACAACATATTCGGATGCGCCTTCCCTCATCCGCGCCATCCAGCAGCGGGCATCCGAGATGGGCATCGAAAGCGAAGTCGATGCCATGATCATCCGCTCCCTGCGTCCGGCAAGCTATGCGGCATACAATGTGGGCCATTTCGGCCTGGGATTTACCCATTACAGTCACTTCACTTCGCCCATCCGCCGCTATGCAGACCTGCTGCTCCACCGCCTCATCAAAACCCAATTGGCGCACGATGTAACGGCTGCAGATTACCTCCTGCGCAATATCGATCCACTGTGCGTCCGGATCAGCGAACTCGAACGGCAGGCAACCCGGGCCGAATGGGATTTTCGCGACCGCACATTTGCCCGGTGGGCTGCCGCCCAGCGCGGAAAATTTCTCGATGCCGAAGTGATTGCCATTGACGACACCCATGTTACGGCGCGCATCAAAGGGCCCATCTCAGGGGCTGAAGTCCACCTCCGCAGTACGCATGCGATGCTTTTTGATACAATACGGATCATGATAACCGAAGTGAACATCCCTCAGGCAACAATCCTGGCAGAAGAAGTTGGAGGCGCCCCGCATGTATCAGCGAGAATTTGACCAAAAGCTCAAAACCGGATTTCCCCATGCCCTCCTCCTGTATGGCGAAAATGATTACATGATCGATCACTATCTTGCACGGTACAAAACCGAGCTGCACGCAGCAGAATCCACCCTCACCCTCTATCACGACACTTATCAGTTCGACGCGGCCAAAAATTACCTCGCACAATCCTCTCTGTTTGGGGGGACCAACCTCCTCTTGGTGCGCCGCGACAAAAAAATTCCAAAAAAGGAACTGGACACTCTGGTTGCACACGCCCAAAAAAACCCGGACAATTATTTTGTCTATGCCTACGAAGGCTCCCCGTCCGATGCCCGCAGTCTTCAGGCAAGTTTTTCCGACAAAAAAGGGGGTGTATGGGTCCGTTTCTTTGAGCCCAATACGCGTGACGGCCTCGCCATACTGACCCAACAAGCCCGCACCATCGGTCTGGAGATCGATGCGTATGCCCTGACCCACCTGCTGACACTCCTCAACAATAACCTCGCGCTGTGCGTCAACGAACTGACGAAGCTGGCCATTCTCAACCGTAAAATCGAATCCCGGGACATCGATCGGCTCGTGTATTCTACGGCACCCCTGGCCGTCGAACAGCTTCTGATTGATTTGTTTGCCAAAAAACCGATCCACGATACCCTCGCCAAACTCCTCGACCTGGGTGAGGATGAATTTTCGATTCTGCGTGCGACCCAGTTTTTTGTTCAGCAGATTTTTCTGTTTCATGCCTACATTCGCCTCAACGGCTCCCCCGATTCCAAAGCCATTCTCGGATACAAGCTTCCCCGCCACATCGAAGAGCAAAAAGCCCAACTTGCGCTGCGGGTCAAGACCGGATCACTGCTGAAAATCTACGAACACCTTCTATCAACAGAACACAGCATCAAGCGCCCCGGTCTGCGGGACAAAGAAAGCCTGCTCTACGGTGCCATGGTACGGTTGCAGGGCTATTTGTAAGCATCTTTTCGATAAAATCGGCTTTCCAAAATTCTTGCTCATGTTTGGACAAGCCGAACAGCTTGCATTTGATGGGCTATCAAACCACAAGAAGGATCCCGATGCATCACTACGAAACCCTGTTTGTCGTCAAACCTACTTTGACCGACGAAGAGACGCAAGCCCAGATCGAAAAAACCCTTGCAATCATTACCGACAACGGCGGCGAGATCGTTGCCACCGACGATATGGGCATGCGCAAGCTTGCGTACCCCGTCGAAAAAAACCTGCGCGGCCATTACACGGTCGCTTACTACACGGCAGCCGGATCGGTCATTGCCGAACTCGAACGCCAAATGCGGTACAATGAGGAAATCCTCAAATTCATGACCATCCGCTACACCAAGAAAAAAGAGATTGCGGAGTTCAACAAACAGGTTGAAGCCGCACAAAAAAAATCGGCCAAACCGGCAGCCCAGGAGTCGAAGCCGGCCCCCGAAGCCGCTCCCGAAACCCCTGCGGTTTCCGAAGAGGCATAACCACCCCAGGAGGTTCCCATGTACAACAAAATTATTTTGGTCGGCAATCTGACCCGTGATGTGGAAGTACGCTACACCCAAAGCGGCAGTGCCATCGGCAAGGTCGGCATCGCCACCAGCCGCAAATGGCGCGATCAGTCCGGGGAGCAAAAGGAAGAAGTGATGTTTGTCGATCTCACTTTTTTCGGCCGCACCGCCGAAATCGCCAACCAATACTTGCACAAGGGAAGCAAGGTCCTCGTAGAAGGGCGTCTGGTGCTGGAGCAGTGGACTGCTCAGGACGGTACCAAACGGAGCAAACACTCTGTCACCGTCAACGAGATGAAGATGCTCGATAGTAAAGGAGAC
>CAZRUT010000130.1:0-4086 GCA_964603215.1 uncultured Nitratifractor sp. | reverse complement strand
CACCTATGCGTCGTTACGCTTTTTCGCCTTAGCGATAACCAGGGCTGCAAAGCGTGCCTGACGCAGGCAAAAGCTAGAAATGTTGTGCGTATTGTCTATTGTTAGGGGTGCCCTTTAAGGGCAATTATATCCAATCGCAATTATAATCCCCGTAAAATACCCAAAAGGATCCGCATGGTAACCGTAGAATTTTTGGGCCCCATTGGCCGGCCGCCCATGGAGGTTGAAGCTGCGTCGCTTGGGGCGCTGGCCGATGTGCTCCGTTCGGTAGAAGGGCTGGGCCATTGGCTGGAAACCTCGGCGGTGGCGATCAACGATGTCATGACGGCCGACCGCAATGCCCCCCTTTCCGACGGCGATAAGGTTTCGATTCTCCCGCCGGTATGCGGCGGATAGGTGCCATCATGCCGACTGGGACACCCCAGAGGATATCAAGGTTGACGCTTACTGATTTTGGAACAAAGGATTTGGATATGGAATTGCATGATGGACCCTTGGATGTCAAGGAAATTTTCGGTCGATGGCTGGATGAGCACCGACGTGACAATTACGGCGCCTTTATCCCGTTCGTCGGGATCATCCGCGAGGAAGGGGGCATTGAAGCATTGAGTTTCGACATATACACGCCCGTTCTCAACGCATGGTTTGACGACTGGCAGGCCGAAGCCCATGCACGGGGAGCTATGGTCAAAATGGCACATGCGGTCGGGGATGTTCCGGTACATACTTCGTCGTACGTTTCGGCTGTTTTCTCTCCGAAACGGCGTGTGGCACTGGAACTGATCGATGCCTTTGTCGAGGACTTCAAGGCCAACGCCCCCATTTGGAAATATGATGTCATCGCCGGAAAACGGGTGTATGCCAAAGACCGCAGCACACCGATGGACGGCGCGGGGGTGCTGGCATGATGCATTTTGATCAGTCGATGGAAATTGTGAACAATATTACAATTGAACAGCTCCGCACACACCGCCGTTTTTTGCCGGATGCTGCCGGGTATGTATTGGCCGAAGCGGTCATTGCCGATGCCAATATGCCTGAATTTGCCACATCGGGGATGGACGGATATGCGGTACGGCATGCCGATGTGATTTTGGGAACGTTGTGGATCACCGGAGACAACCCCGCCGGCAGTGATCTTGACAATCCGGTGCGACCGGGGGAATGTATCAAGACATTTACCGGATCACTGATGCCCGAAGGATCCGACACCCTCATTCCAATTGAACATGTCACCGTCGAAGGGGAGGTTATTTACATCAACGAGCCGGTTCCCCGTGGCTATGCAGTCCGCCAAGTCGCCGAAGCGTACGCCAAAGGTGACACGCTGATCAGCCCGGGGACTGAAATCGGTTTTGCCGAAATCGGGGTGATGGCCGGCCTGAACATTGCGCAGCCCCTGGTGTTTGACAAACCGATTGTCGCTGTCCTCTCGACCGGAAGTGAATTGCTGGAGCTGGGTGAGGAACAAACCAGTGATGCACAGATCCGCAGCACCAACAATTACACGATTGAAGCGATCGTCAATCGCTATGGCGGGGAAGCGCGGCGCCTCTCAAGTCCAAAAGACGACCGGGAAGGGATCGAGCACGCCATCGCGGAAGCCGTCGAACAAAGCGACATTGTCGTCACCACCGGCGGGGTGAGTGTCGGGGACTATGACTTCGTCAAAGATGTGATTGGTGCCCTGGGATTTGAAGTGCTGTTCCGTGGGGTACGGATCAAACCGGGACAGCACATCGTTCTGGCACGCAAAGGAGACAAATTTATCCTGGCGCTGCCGGGGTTTGCCTACTCATCTACCGTGACGTCCCTGCTCTATCTCCTCCCGCTCATGGGCAAATTTTCTCAGCGCGCCCTCTCCCTTCCGGTGGTCAAGGGGGTATTGCGTGAACGGTTTTTTAAGCGGGCAAAAAAAGCCGAATTTACTGCCTGCAACGCGACGCTGGAATCGGGTCGGTACGTCGTAGATTTTCAAAACAAAAAAGTCGGCACCAGCGCAATCCTCACCAATATGCTTGGCGGTGCACTCCTCTACACGACGGAAGATGACGGCGACAAAGCCATCGGCGATGCAGTCGATTTGGTTCTCTATTGACAAGGCCGAATGATGCTCACATGCTTCGATAGGCGCGTGCGATCATAGTGCGCACCCTGAGATAATACGCCAACTGGCTAATCGTGACGCAGCCGGCTTCGAGCGCTTGCCGAATAAGTTCTTTGTCCGTTTTGATGTTCATGTGCATCTCCTTCAGAAATAAAGTGACATATTGTATCGATAATGGAATATATTGATAAGATATCTTTCATATTGTCATACTTTTAAGATAAAATACATTATCATTACACCTATCAATCAATAAAGGAGAGCAAAATGATCCGATTTTTGGATGCGATCGAAAAAATCAAAGACATCATCTCGACCAAAAAAATTGGCGGGAAAGTCTACGACAAGGATGTGGCCAGCGAGTTGGGGATTTCCCAGCCAACGTTTGCCACCATGAAAAAGCGCGGTGCCATCCCCTACAAAGAGATTTTGGAATTTTGCGCCCGGAAAAAGATCAGCATTAACTGGCTCTTTTTTGACCAACCTGCGGAAATGCTGCTGGAAGAGACCAACAAGTTCTTTAATGTGCGCTATTTTGCCGATATTCGTGCCAGCGCCGGAGGCGGGGCAGCGGTCTTTGACGAGCATTACGAGACAATCACCCTCGATGCAACCATCATGCAGAATATGGTTGGCATGGGCAACACGGAACTCGAAGCGATTCATGTGGACGGTGAATCCATGGAGCCCACGCTGCAAGACGGATCCATCGTCTTCGTCGACAGAGCACAGAACGACATCAAAAAAGAGGGGGTCTTTATTGCTTCCACTACGGCGGGCTTGTTCATCAAGCGCATCCGCCAAAGAGCAGACGGCATGGTGGAACTCATTTCAGACAACAAAAACTACGCCCCGGAGGTGCTGTCTCCCGATGAGGTGAGCATCGTGGGCAAGGTGGTCGGCAACATCGAGAGCCTGTAGGGCACCTCCAATAATAATGTGCGGGCATCACCGCTAACGGACACGGGACGCGCACGCGACACATCGGACACTTTCCGGCCGGATGCGCATCCGGGCCATCCCAATATCTTCATCGCAGTCGATGCAGACGCCGAACATGTCCGAATCGACCCGAGCAAGGGCGTTGCGCAGGCGGGTTTGGCGCAGGAGCGCTTCGGCGAGAATTTTCCCGTTGACGGCCTGTTCGTTCATGGCTTCCATCCGTGTTAAGCGCCCCAGTGAACAATCGGGAGCGATGGGCTGGGCTTTGGCTTCGAGCTGGGTGATCTGTGCCGCAAGCTGGGTGAGTTCTTGCTGGATTTGTCTGTGGATGGATTCTTTTTCGGCAGGGGTCATGTGGCGGCTTTATCGTATTTTTGCTATTATAGCCAAATCATCGACAAAGGAGTCCATGTGGAAGGAATGATTGAAGTGAGTTATATTGTGTTGTGCGCCAATGATGTCAACCAAACAGTTGCTTTGCACGATGTGATCGCCAATGAGCGCGTTGAGCGTGCCATCAAGGGGGAGTTTGCCAAAGGCTTGCGCACGATCTCTCTTTCGTTTTCCGGAGAGGCAGAAGTGTTCATCAAGACCGACAAAACCGTCTATACATTCCAGGCAGGCAAAAACGACTTTGCCGATTTGGTCGAACTGGCCGAGGAGCATGCCCGCAAAAACAAACACATCAAAAAAGGATGCGAAGGGGTCGAGCTGGTCAATATCGTGACGATCGATTAACGCCAGGAGTCTCTGGAGATGGTGCGGGTCAGAATTTGCAACAGTGTGAAGAAACAGAAAATAAGCATGGAATCTGCTTTGGGGGGCACCTCTAACAATAGGCAGCGCTCACAATGGGTTTTGCAAGAGGCTTTCGAGTCCCAGCCAAAGCTAAGATGCAGGAAGCATCTTGTGAAAGATTGCGCTTGCAAAACCCACTCTGTGGGGATTGTCTATTATTGGAGGTGCCAAATAGCGTGTTTTGGAGTTAAAGTAAGATTTCGGGTTGCTAAAAACCTAAGCAAACCTCGGTATTATCG
>CAZRUT010000129.1:0-4091 GCA_964603215.1 uncultured Nitratifractor sp. | reverse complement strand
CGACCCATCCGGATGCACCTTGCTCAGGACAGCCGCTCCCTGAAGCAGATTGACCAACCCCGCCACACCACCGGAACATTGGATACCCGCATCAACACGATTGCATTCAAAGACACATACACCCTCCGGCATGACGATTGGGGCGATTTTGGTTTTGAAAAGAATTTTTTTATCGATTTTTCCACCGCCATGCACATCTTGAAAGAAGGGGACTATACCTTTGTCGTGAGTTTCGATGATGGGTTTCGTCTCGACATCGATCATCAGCATATCATGGACGCTTCAGCATCCGGAGACATTGCCGTGCGGCGCAAGCGCCTCCATCTCTTCCCGAACCGTTCCCTCCCGTATCGCCTCTCCTTTTATCAGTCGGAAGGCGATCTTGGCATTCGCGCCTATTACGCAATCGACGGAAAACGTTTTTTGATCGGTGTCGACAGCCCCTATATTCATTTTCACGATCCGGAATCCAATATAACACGCCCTGATGACCGCACCAAATAACATAGCGGCAGAAGGCTATCGAAAAACAAATCTTTTATTCAAAAGATACAAAACGGGAGCGATGATCGCCGCCAGAATGAGCTGGGCAGCATAGGCATTGATGCCACACGATTCTGTCAGTACCGACAATCCGTAGCGGTTCAGCCCAAAAGTCAAAAGATACACCAGCACAAAACGGACAAACGCAAGGTGCCGGCCATCTCCGAAGACATAGCGCCCGTACGTACGGTAATTGAAGCATACACCGGCGATGTACGACCATGCCAGTGCTGCGGTCTCTTGATGCACGCAAAAATAGATTGAACTAAATACCGCATAGCCAAAAAAAGTGTTGACTGCCCCTGCCAGCAGAAACCGGGAAATTTCGCCGCGTATCCCCCTCATGTGCCACCGCCCATCTCTAAATCTCCAGAATCCCGCCATACCGTTCGCACGCTTTGATGATCCGATGCCAGCGGATCAGTTCGGTGTACCACCCCAGCGTGTTGCTTTGCGTGGTTTTGACCAGTGTTCCGTTCTCAAGCTGTTCCGTAATCTCTTCTGCCCCCTGCACGGCATCCCATTTCGGTTCCCATCCCAAAACGGTTTTAATTTTGGTGAAGTCCACACGGTAACTTCGGTGATCGGGATCGCCGTACCACGCGATCTGTACCGCCTTGCCGGTGCGTCGTGCAACAGCCTGCGCTATTACGTCGCCCAGATGGGCCAACTGGTAATTGTTGGCTTCCCCGCCGACATTGAATATTGCTCCGTTGATTTTTTCAGGCGGCATTTCAAGCAGCTGGCACATCACATCCGTGGTATCCTGAATATGCACCATGGGTCGGTACTGGCTCCCGTCCCGCATCAACGGAAGTTCGTGCGCATGCCACGCCCCATATGTCATCCCGTTGATGGCCAAATCAAAGCGCATCCTCGGGCTGACTCCGAAAACAGTCGCCTGCCGCATCACTGTCACGCAGTAATCGGTATCAGCCAACGCCAGGACTCCCTCTTCAGCACGTGCATTGGCCTGGGCGTAGGTGGTCAACGGATTGAGGGGGGCCGTTTCATCGACAGAATCATCCTGAAAACCGTATACGCTGCAGCTCGAAGGAAGTATATAGCTTTTGACACCCATTTGTTTGGCCATATTGGCCGTTCGAACCCGGCTGATGTGATTGATTTGCCATGTAATGTCACCCAGCATTTCTCCGCTGGGATCGTTGGAAATCGCCACCAGGTCAATAACATGATCGACCTGCGCAAACAGCGCTTCGCGGAGCCGCCTGCTGTCTTCCTTGATGCGGATAAGATGTGGGTGCTCCTGGAGTGTATCTTCGCCGAAAAAAAAACGATCCAGCGCTTTGACCCGATATCCTTTTGCCAGCAGTTTGGGAACCAAAACGCTGCCGATATAGCCGCCGGCTCCTGTAACCAATACTGTTTTCACGGTGCATCCTTTTGGGAAGTATTTTCGTCGGCCAGCGCATTGAGGTAGGCGCCGTATTGGGTTTTGTTCAACGCCGCGGCGGCAGATCGAAGCTGCTGGATGGTGATCCAGCGGTTGTTGTAGGCAATCTCTTCAAGGCACGCCACTTTGAAGCCTTGGCGCTGTTCCAAGGTCTGGATAAATTGGCTGGCGGTCAACAGGCTGTCGTGTGTACCGGCATCCAGCCAGGCAAACCCCCGCCCCATCAATTCCACATGCAGTTGATGCGCTTCAAGATACTGCTGGTTGATGCTGCTGATCTCCAGCTCTCCGCGCAAAGAAGGGTGCACATTTTTGGCTTTTTCGATGACGGTGTTGTCGTAAAAATAGAGGCCGGTGACGGCATAGTTGCTCCGGGGATTTGCGGGTTTTTCTTCGATGCTGATCGCCCGAAAATCCGCATCAAACTCAACAACGCCAAATCGTTCAGGATCATGGACCGGATACGCAAACACTCTGGCCCCTTCCTGTAATGTTGCAGCAGATTGCAGCATGGGGGTCAGCCCGTTGCCATAAAAGATATTGTCCCCCAGAATCATGCACACGTTCGCATCGCCAATAAAATCTTCGCCCAGCACAAACGCCGACGCCAACCCGTCCGGCACCTCCTGGCGGGCATAAGTGAGCTGGAGCCCCCATGACGATCCATCTCCAAGCAGGCTCTGGTATTGCGGCAGGTCGCGGGGCGTTGAGATGATGAGGATCTCTCGAATCCCTGCCAACATCAGTACCGAAAGGGGATAATAAATGATGGGTTTATCATAGACGGGCAACAGTTGTTTTGATACGGCTTGCGTCAAAGGATAGAGTCGCGTTCCACTCCCCCCTGCCATGATAATCCCTTTCACGATGATCTCCTTTTTGCGTCCGGAATGATTGATGGAGGTATTATAGCATCATGTGCGCTGTTTTTATGCCAAATACGACGGATATTTGCTTTCAATTAACCTAACCCCGCTACAATAAGTCCTAGTGTGAAACGGGAGGGAACCATGATTAAAATTCTTATGATCGAAGATGATCCGGAGTTTGCTGAACTCCTCAGTGAATACCTGGAGCAGTTTGATATCCGTGTTACCAATTTCGAAGACCCTTTTCTCGGGCTCAGTGCCGGAGTGTACAATTATGATTTGATGATTTTGGACCTGACACTGCCGGGAATGGATGGCCTGGAAGTGTGTGAAGAAGCGGCGCGTAAATATGATATTCCCATCATTATCTCTTCGGCCCGCAGCGACATCCAGGACAAGGTCAAAAGCCTCGAACTCGGTGCCGACGACTACCTTCCCAAACCCTACGACCCCAAAGAACTCCATGCCCGCATCCTCTCGCTGCTGCGCCGCCGCAACAAAGAAAGCGCCCCCACTGTGCCCAAAAGTGACTTTGCACTCCGGGGTGAAACGATCTATTATCGGGACAAAGCGCTGCGCCTGACACCGGCGGAATTCGAAATTCTTTCGCAGCTTGTCCGCACTCCGGGGATTGCTGTCTCCCGTGAACAGCTCATCAACGCCTCAAGCGTCATGAGCGACAGCTCCCAAAAAAGTCTGGATGTGATCATTTCAAAAATTCGTGCCAAGCTCGGCGATCCCAAGCGTATTCAGGCCGTACGGGGCATCGGATACAAGCTGGTCTGATGCGCCCCAAAACCCTCCGCGCCAAGATCAACATTGTCTTTATCGTCGGGGTGGTGTTGCTGGCGGTCCTGTTCGGGACACTTTATCAGCGCATCCAAATCCGCTCGCTGCATGAAATCGCCATGCAGGAGCGGGCCAACATCCATTACCTCTATCTTTATTATCTCCGTTACGGCAAAGTGGACACGGCATACCTTGAATCCCAAAACATTCGTGTCCTCAACGGCGGCAAAGGCAATGTACTGTTTCACGGCAGCTTTTCCGACCAAAACGGTACCCAGCATTTTGCGACGGTCACCGTCAAACTGGAACGGTATATTTTTATCAACAACGACCGCTTCAGCCTGGTCCTTGAGAACCTAAACAAACCAAAATTTCCACTTGATATTGTCATCGGATTTGCCGGAGCCCTCGTGCTGCTCGGTCTGCTCTATTGGTGGGTGATTCGCTCCATCCGCCCTCTGGTCGCCCTCAAACAC
>CAZRUT010000128.1:0-4127 GCA_964603215.1 uncultured Nitratifractor sp. | reverse complement strand
ACCGCAAACTAGGGGTTCTGCGATGAACCCGATTGACCACCCGCACGGTGGGGGAGAAGGAAAGACCAACTCCGGTCGCCATCCTGTCTCGCCCTGGGGGATGCCAACCAAAGGGTACAAAACCCGCAAGAAAAAGTCCAGCGACAAGCTGATCATCTCACGAAGAAAGAAATAAGGGGCTCCCATGGCAAGATCAACAAAAAAAGGTCCATTCATTGATGCACACCTTATGAAAAAAGTGCTCAAAGCCAAAGAAGAAAAATCGACCAAGCCGATCAAAACATGGTCGCGCCGCTCGGTTATCTTCCCGGAATTTATTGGTTTGACGATCAATATTCACAACGGACGCAAGTTTGTTCCGGTGTATATCACCGAGAATCATGTCGGGTACAAACTGGGTGAATTTGCACCCACCCGTACATTCAAAGGACACAAAGGCAGTGTCCAGAAGAAGGTGGGATAATCATGAGCAAAGCACTCTTAAAATTTGTCCGTGTTTCCCCCACCAAAGCGCGCTTGATTGCCCGTGAAGTTCAGGGCATGAATGCTGAGTTGGCATTGGCAGCGCTTGAGTTTATGCCCAACAAGGCTGCCGGCATCCTTGCCAAAGTGATCGCTTCGGCTGTCGCCAACGGCGACTATGAGCCTGAAGAGGTTTTCATTACTTCCTGCCGTGTTGACAAAGCAGCCGTTATGAAGCGATGGCGTCCCCGTGCCCGGGGTACGGCCAGCCGCATCATTAAGCCCACGGCACATATTTGGGTTACTGTAGCGCCGGTTGCCGAAGCGGAGGCTGCTCAGGCTGCAAAAACCACAAAAAAGCCAGATACAAAACAAGCAAAAAGCGTTCAGGGAAAAGCGGCCGACACCGCATCAAGCAAACCGCGTACACAAACCAAATCTGAAGCAGCCGAGCAAAAGGATACTCCCAAGAAAAATGGTATCAAAAATCCGGACGCAACACCGACTGGTGCTTCCAAGACAAAGGGCGATGACCTGACCAAGATCAAAGGGATCGGCAAAGTCTACCAGGGCAAACTCAACGACGAAGGGATTTATACCTTCGAAGATGTTGTCAATATGTCCGACGCGCAGATCGCGGTGATGGAAGAGAAATACACTTTTAAAGGTGACTTCCGTGAATCAATTGAAGACGCGAAAAACTTCATCAACGGAAAGGAAGCGTAATGGGTCAGAAAGTTAATCCAATTGGTCTCAGACTTGGCATCAACCGAAACTGGGAGTCACGCTGGTTCCCAGCCAAAGATCGTGCAGCCAACTTTATTGCCGAAGACTATAAAATCCGAAAATATCTTAAAAAAGAACTCTTTTATGCCGGTGTGAGCAACATCATTATTGAGCGCACGGTCAAAAAAATCCGCCTGACGATTGTGACGGCGCGCCCCGGAATCATTATCGGAAAAAAAGGCGCCGATATTGAGCAACTCAAAAAAACACTCGTCAAAATGCTGGGCAAAGATCTTGCCATTAATATCAAAGAAGAGAAGCGCCCGCAGGCTTCTGCGCAACTGGCTGCCGAAAATGTTGCGACGCAGCTTGAGCGCCGTATTGCCTTTCGTCGTGCAATGAAAAAAGTGATCCAGGGAGCCCTCAAATCGGGTGCCAAAGGGATCCGTATCTCCGTATCAGGCCGTCTGGGCGGCGCCGAAATGGCACGCAACGAGTGGTACCTCGAAGGACGTGTGCCGCTGCATACCCTCCGTGCCAAAATTGATTACGGTTTTGCCGAGGCCCAAACCACCTACGGTATCATTGGAATCAAGGTGTGGATTTTCAAAGGCGAAGTACTCAAGAAGGGTATTCAAGCCGAAACCAAGGAGCGCGAAGGCGGTCGCAGAGCTCCCAGAAAGAGAGGTGAATAATCATGTTGATGCCCAAACGTACCAAATGGCGAAAACAGCAAAAAGGGCGCAATCGCGGTCAGTCGCATCGCGGCAACCGCATTGAATTTGGTGATTTTGCAATCAAAGCGATCGAAGCAGGCCGAATTGATTCGCGCCAGATTGAGGCAGCACGTATTACGATGACCCGAAAAGTCAACAGGACTGGCAAAACATGGATCCGTGTTTTCCCCGACAAGCCTTTGACGAAAAAACCCCTTGAAACCCGGATGGGTAAAGGAAAAGGCGGCGTCGAAAAGTGGGTCATGAATATCAAGCCCGGTCGCATTATTTTTGAAATGGCGGGCGTTGAAGAGACACTGGCGCGCGCAGCATTGACGCTGGCACGCCACAAGCTCCCTTTCAAGACCAAAATCATTTCCACAAAGGACAGCCATGAAATTTATTGATCTTCAAGACAAAAGTATTGCTGACCTCGAAAAGATGCTCAAAGACAAAAAACTTGAGCTGTTTACTTTAAGGGCCAAGCTCAAAACTATGCAGCTGACCAATACCAGTGAATTGCGTGTTGCGAAAAAAGAGATCGCACGCATCCAGACGGCTTTGACCGCCGCCAGAAAAAAGTAAGGGATCCAGGATGCCAAAAAGAATGATATCAGGAACAGTGATTAAAAAAGCCGGAGAGAAAACGGCGACTGTTTTGGTGGAAAGAAAGGTGCTTCATCCCCGTTATCACAAAACGGTGAAGCGGTTCAAGAAATACTTGGTTCATGACGAGAAGAATGAAACCCATGTCGGCGATACCATCAGCGCGATCGAATGTCGACCGCTTTCCAAGAGCAAAAACTTTCGTCTGCTTGAAATTACCAAGAGAGGAGAGGTGTAATGATCCAGAGTTTTACCCGTTTGAATGTTGCCGACAACAGCGGCGCCAAAGAGATCATGTGCATCAAAGTACTCGGAGGCTCCAAGCGCCGATATGCTTCGGTGGGTGACGTCATCGTTGCCTCAGTCAAGAAAGCCATTCCCAACGGCAAAGTTGCCAAAGGGAAAGTGGTCAAGGCTGTCGTCGTTCGCACCAAAAAAGAGATTCAGCGCGAAAACGGTTCATTGATTCGATTTGACGACAATGCCGCTGTGATTATCGATGACAAAAAAGAGCCCATCGGAACCCGCATTTTCGGCCCGGTCAGTCGTGAGGCCCGTTATGCCGGTTTTATGAAAATTGTATCACTGGCACCGGAGGTATGGTAATGGCAAACAAAAAATTTAAAATCAAAAAAGGTGATCAGGTGATGATCATAGCCGGAGATGACAAAGGCACCACAGGCGAGGTTCTCCGTGTCCTGCCCAAAAAAGATTCCGTGATTGTCGCAGGCGCCAAAACGGTCAAAAAGGCAGTCAAGCCAAGTGAAGCCAACAAAAACGGCGGCTTCGTCAACAAAGAGATGCCCATTCACATCTCCAATATCAAAAAAGTTGAGGGGTGACGATCATGAGCAGAATGAAACAAAAGTATCACGACATCGTTACATCACTCCGCGATGCGCTTGAAATTCAAAATCCCATGCAGACACCACGTCTTGAGAAGATTGTCATCAGTGTCGGGGCCGGCGAAGAGGGAAAGGATAATAAACTGATCCAGAATATGGCGGACACTATTTCATTGATTGCCGGACAAAAAGCGGTGATTACGCTGGCCAAAAAATCAGTTGCAGGCTTCAAGGCACGAGAAGGGGCAGCCAGTGGAATCAAAGTGACACTTCGTGGCGATCAAATGTACAATTTTTACGACAAATTGGTCTCGATTGCACTGCCCCGCGTCAAGGATTTTCGCGGTGTTCCCCGCAAAGGATTTGATGGGCATGGCAATTACAATTTCGGATTGGATGAGCAATTGATGTTCCCCGAAGTCGTGTACGACAATATTATGAAAACCCACGGAATGAACATTACCATTGTCACCAGTACGGACGAGGACAAAGCAGCATTTGTGTTGCTGGAAAAACTGGGCATGCCGTTTGCAAAAGGGAGAAAATAATGGCCAAAAAATCGATGATCAACAAGCAGCAGCGCAAACAAAAATTTGCGGTGCGTGCGTACACACGCTGTAGCATTTGCGGACGCCCCCACTCGGTCTATCAGGACTTCGGGGTTTGCCGTGTATGTTTGAGAAAAATGGCCTCTGAAGGCCTCATCCCCGGCATGCGCAAAGCAAGCTGGTAATCAAGGAGTAACAGATGATGACAGACAGAATTGCAGACT